>CAYHHX010000012.1:0-16277 GCA_964356545.1 uncultured Candidatus Saccharibacteria bacterium
AAACAGTAAGTTTTATAGAACAATTGGTGCGACAAACATCGGCAACTATGTATCCCGCTGTCAATGAAAACGACATTTTAAATGTAAGATTGTCCGTGCCCTCTCAAAAAAACCAACAAAAAGTAGAAGAAATCGTCAAAGAGGTATTTCAACTTAAAAGAGAAGCCGAAGAAGAAATCCAAGAAGCGAAAAATATATTTTTGCAAAATATCAAAACATATATTTCGGATTGGGCTATTTTAACAACCGAAACTAAAAAGACATTTTGGCTTTGGTCAAACCAAGTTGATATATCCAATAGAATTGACCCCGATTATTACTCTGGTGAAGGATTAAAAAATAGATTAGGCAAAACAAAGCCACTTGCTAATTTGGTAGAGATGAAAATAGGGAAAACCCCAACTTTTGACGATTATCTACCGAGTGGCAATAGACGGATAATGAAATTTAGAGCCATCACTGGACAAGGCATTGATTTAGAAAACGAGGAGCGAGGATTTGTAAAAGAAGGTTTTTTTCAAAAAAATAAACAAAATAAAATTGAGAAAAACGATATTGTGCTTGGCTCTGCCGCCCATCAAGCTCACTACATAGGTAAGCATATTGATATTGTTGATGAATTACCTCAAGAGTTTCTGGATGGTATTTTGACAGTAGCAGAAATTATGACAATTAGAGCAAGAGAAGCCATCAATCCATTTGTGCTTTTGTTATTTTTGCGTTCTGATGTTGGTTATGAAATCATACAAAGACAAATAAAAGGTCAAACATCTCATCTCTATCCAAAAGATATGGCGGGCATTGAAATACCAGAGGCAATAATTAAAATATCAAAGTCAGAAGCGGGTAAAAAGATTGAAAGCAAAATAAAATCATCGTTAGAAAAATCACGATTGAGTAGGCAAAAACTCCAAGAAGCCAAAGATTTTGTTGAAAATTTATTTAAGAAAGTATAAGATTAAATCGGAGTAGTGAGAGTTGGTGTTTATCAGTATTCTGCTGGTAACAGTGTTGTGTAATAAGTCCGCCATCCGCCTTTGTGCGGTGGATTTACACAGATTAGGTAGAAGGTGCGGTGAAAAGCAACAGTGGCTTACGGGTGCACCAAGAGTGCTACTCCAAAGAAAACTTCTATAACGGAAGTTTTTTATTTCTAAACAATAGTGGGTTAAGGGGTAGATAATATAGATTTTTGGTTTAGTTTATGGTAATCTTAAGTAATTTAAGGTTCTCCAAATTATTATTAAAATTAAATTACTATGAGTTTTGTATCTCAATCAACAGGTTATTGGTTTTTATTCTCTTTTGCGATTGGAATAACACTTTTTACTTATTTATTTTCCCGCAGACAGGGCTGGCATACAAAGGCTGGTTTTTTATTGGCTAATCGTAAAGTTGATTGGGTTTTGGGAGGATTTACTATAGCTTCTTCTTGGATATGGGCACCTGCCTTGTTTGTATCTGTTCAGGTTGCTTATCAAATGGGTTTGGCTGGCATATTTTGGTTCACTTTGCCAAATATTTTAGCTTTGGCTATTTTCGCTTTTTTAGCTCCTAAAATACGACAACAACTTCCTGAAGGATATACTTTTACTCAATACATAAAATATCGTCTTGAAAGTAAACGGGTTCACAAAGTTTTTTTATTTCCTTATTTCCTGTATCAGTTGATGGCGGTGGTCGTGCAATTATTCGCAGGTGGTAGCTTGTTGTCTTTATTAACTGGTATACCTTTGATAGTTATTATGCCCATTTTAACCTTTATTGTGTTGGTCTATATTCTTATTTCTGGCTTCCTCGCATCTGTAGTTACTGACTTTGTTCAATTGGGCTTAATCTACATAATTGGAATTGTAATTTTACCTATGGCTTGGATTGCTGGTGGCGGTTTTTCTGCCATTGGGGCAGGTTTTCACGGCATACAAAATATAGGCAGTATGTTTGACCCAGGAGTCGCCTTTTCATTTGGTATTGTTACAGCAATTGGTTTAATCGCTGGTTCTATTTCCGACCAATCAAATTGGCAAAGGGCTTTTGCAATTAAAGAAGGGCAAGTAGTAAAAGCTTTTGTCTTGGGTTCTATCCTTTTTGGTATTGTTCCAATCGCATTATCAACACTCGGGTTTTTAGCGGTAAATCCCGCATTAAATATCACTCTCCCAGCAGGTGTTGATGTTTCAATGATTGGTGTGCAAACGGTAGCCACACTATTGCCATTTTGGGCAGTGTCTTTATTTGTAGTAATGCTATTAGCAGGATTATCTTCCGCTCTTGATGCTGGACTATCGGCGGCAAGTTCTTTGTGGGTTACTGATGTGGTAAAAACAAAAGACGATAATAAAGCGGTGAGAGCCGCTCGTTGGTCTATGGTAGGCACTGCTCTTTTGGGATTGGCAGTATCTATTGGGGCGTTATATATCCCAGGTTTTGGTCTTAAGCAACTATGGTGGATATTTAATACCATAGCGGCTTGCATTATGGTTCCAACAGTTTTGAGTTTGTATTGGGACAGATTAAGCGAACAAGGCGTTTTCTGGGGCGTGTTAGTCTCTTTCTTTGTAGGTATCCCATTGTTTATTTACAGCAACATCATTGATAAGCCAGTTTGGATTGTTGCTTCTTCTTTGCTCATTGTTGCGATAAGCACTCTTTTTGCAATACTTATTCCGAGAAAAACACCTTGGGTTAATCCTTTGCTTCCAAAATAAGATATAAAAAAAAGAACCCGTCTACTTCCTGTAGGCGGGTTTTTGATTTGGCGTTGAGCCATTGAGGTTTTAGGCTGGAAAGACTTCAGCGACTCCGTGGTCAACGACCACAACAGCCACCTCGGTCATTTCTTGCAACTTCGTTGCAGCCTCTTGGTCAAAGAACTTGAGGGCTCCTTGGATGCCTTCTCGCATAGCAAGCCCCCTTGCGAAAGGCACCTCGCCTCGCTCACGGTACTCTTGCCAGTTATGTCCTGGCATTAGCACTTCCGCAAGTTCCTTGCCGTTGGCATCGTCCACATTCAGAAGGACGATGACCGCATCCTTAGCGGTTAGGTTGCGTTCAGCCAGTCGTTTTTTGAAATGCTCCACACGGTCAGCGTTCATTTCCAGTGTGCCACGACAGTTGTGCTTGCTCACGACACGCATCACAGCCAAGGCATCAGGGTCATCCAGGACAAGTTGTCCGTCAATTTCCCGAACAGTCGCTCTCGGTTGGTCGCTCATTGCGTTTTCCTTTCAATCTTGGGAAGAGGGTTTACGATTGAAACACTGTTAAAATAATAGCACAGGTTAATCTATAAGTCAAATTATTTTCTTATAACCTACATAGGACAGTGAATAGTGGACTGGGACTAAATCAATAAACCAAATCTGACACTGTAGTTCTAATTGATTTTTGCAGTTTCCAATGATAGACTTGGGATAAAGAAGCGGTCGGTGGTGTTTTGGAAATAGGTTCTAACATCATCCACTACTCTCCGCACATATTTTAATTTTTGGAGGAGTCGCATAGCGGCTATTGCAACAGTCTTGAAAACTGTAACCCTTTACGGGGTTCGTGGGTTCGAGTCCCACCTCCTCCGCTGAGACAATCTGTTTTTTTGATAATCTTTACCAGGGAGTTAGAAAATGAAGACCGAAACATTTAGCTGTGATGGTATTAATTGCGATAAGAAAACACACAACGACCATGAATGTAAAAATTGGCTGGAAATATCTCAGCCCATAAAAGACCCAGACTGGTGGTCGCTTAAACTTGACGAGACATTATGTTTTTGTAGTATTGATTGCCTGGCCTCGTGGTCGGCAAAAGCTGCAATAATAACAGAAAAACTTTCAAGCAGTAATCAATATTCACCTCATCCAAAAGGTTGTATCAGAACAAAAGAATTCCCCGGTGTTTATGTCTAGAGCATTTTTGCTCTCCATAGTTCTTTAAAAAACACTCTGCCCTAGTCATTGATTAGGGCTTTTTATTTTAAAATTTATGAATTAAAAGTTGATTTCAAATTTCAAATTTATAAACTATCCCTCTCTCGCGATTACAACTCCCCAAATTTGTTTGGCGCCAGCTTGTAGTAATTCCGAAGCGCACTCTTCCATGGTAGAGCCGGTTGTGTAAACATCATCTACTAAAAAGATTTTTTTCTCCGCAATTTTGACTGGATTTTTTACCCCGTTAGAGGTAATACCTCTAACGGGGTTTATTATAAAAGCGCCTTTCAAGTTTTGCTCTCTCTCTTTTCCCGAAAGTTCAATTTGTGATCGGGTTGTTTTTGTTTTTATCAAAATATCTGATAATACTGGTATGCGTAAAATTTTAGAAAGCTCTTTTGCTAATTCTTCTGCCTGATTATAGCCCCTACTTTTTATTTTTTTTCTGTCTAAGGGGATTGGAATTAAAATACCATTATTCCACACATCTTCTTTGTTGCTTCCTGAAATAAAAAAATGCTCTGCTAATAATAATGCCAATGTTTTTGCTAAATCTTTTATATATGGCTGGTATTTAAACTGATGAATTAATTTTCTTGTTAAGACTCTTTCTTTGTAAGGTAATGCAAAATAAAGACCAGATAGTTTTTTATCAGAACATTTACTGCATTTTCCATATTTATTTAGTTCCAAGTTTATCTTTAGAGGATTTTTATTGCAAAGGCAGTATTGAAATTCTGATATTTCTAAAGTTGCCTTGCAATCTTCGCAAAGGTAAGTCCCTTCTTTTTGGCATCCACAGCAAAAAGTCGGGAAGAATAGTTCTAGTAAAAAACTCTTTATGTTATTCACAGTGTTATTGTATTGTTTTTAGGATACAATAAATAACGATTAAATAAAACTATTAAGAGACAAATCTAATAATGCGCAATCCTTTTAAAAATCCTTTTATGATGTTTTTTCCTAAAAAGATGCTAGGCATAGATGTTGGCACATCCTCAATTAAAATTGTTGAAGTTTCGCGCTGGGGAGGAGGAAAAACATTAGAAAATTATGGTGAAGTAGAATCTACGGCTCTTTATAAAGAGCCCGTTAAACTCTCTGAAAGAGGCAGTTATTTGCTTTCTGATTTTTTTGTTTCAAGGGCTATCGAAGCAATTTTAGAGGAGGCAAAAATAGAAACTAAAGCAGCAATTTTTTCTATTCCCGACTTTTCTACTTTTTGCACTTCAATGGAGCTTCCTCCAATGACAGAAAAAGAGGTAGGTCAGGCGGTTTATTATACAGCTCCGCAATATATACCTCTTTCCATTACAGAAACTACATTAGATTGGAAGATTGTTAGTGGAACGCCGGGTGATAAAAATTCTTCTTTAAAAATACTTTTAATTGCAATACCAAATCAAGTTGTTCAGGGTTATCAAAAAATAGCGCAGTCGGCCGGCTTGGAACTTTATGCCCTAGAAGCTGAAACGCTAGCAATAACGAGAGCCTTAATTAAAGAAAAGAAAAAAATTATATGCTTAATGGATATCGGCGTTCAGAGCACAACCGTTAATATTATTGATAAGGGAGTTTTAAAAAAGAGCTATAGTTTTAGTTTTGCCTCAAATCAATTAACCTATGCCATATCGTCTGCTTTAGGATTGAATTATAGTGAGTCAGAAGAGTTGAAAAATAAACAAGGTTTAATTTCTTTAAATGCAAATCTAACTGAAACATTATATCTTTTAATTGACCCGCTTTTACTGCAAGTAAGAAAAATTTCTAGGGATTTTTACCAAGAAGAGGGCAAAGACATAGAAGAAATATATCTAACTGGTGGCACGGCTAACTTGCCGGGTTTAAAAGAATATTTTCAAGAAACTTTTAAAAAGAACGTAGAAATTCCTAACTGTTTTTCCGATTTTTTATATCCACCCATACTCGAAGAAAAAATAAAGAAAATGGGGCCAAGTTTTTCGGTGGCGGTTGGTTTGTCTTTGGGTGGATTAGAAGTTTAAATTATTATATAATAGAGGTAACAGAAATAGTATGAATTTTAATATTTTTAGCAAGCTAAGGGACAATAAGCTTTGGTGGGTAGATGTAGTGTTTTATTTTATAATTTCTTCTTTAATAGCAACTATTATTTGTTATTTAATTTTTTTCGCGAAAATTAATTTGCAAAAAGCAAGTATTAAAGATTATGACGCATCTTTGGCTACAGTTGGAACAGAAGAACAAAAAGAGATGGAAAAACAAATTCTTGATTATCAAAAAAAAATAAATGATTACGACCCTTTAATTAAAAGTCATAGAATTTTTTCAAATATTTTAGCATATTTTGAGCAAAATACATTACCGAATGTTTGGTTTTTAAGATTTAGTATGGGAGGCAAAGATGCCGATATTACACTTTCTGGGGAAACAGAAAGTGTAGAAGCTTTTAGTAAACAGATTTCGATTTTTGAAGCAAGTGAATATTTAACCAAGACAACAGTTTTGGGTTCAACGCTCGGAAAAGAAAATAGAACTAATTTTAATATGATTATTTCCTTAGATCCTAAAATATTTACTTTTATACCAGAAGCAATCCTAACACCAATACCTGGTGTTGACGACGCAATACCTAGTGTTGCGCCAAAAAATATTAAATAAAATGGAAATAGATCGCCCAATTACAATAGCTATTATTATTTTTATTATTATACTTTTAATGTATTTTTTTGTAGTGCCAAAATATTATGAGTTTCGCGATCTTCAAATAAAGTTAAGCAAGGCCGAGGCTGAATATAATGGAAAATTTGCTTATTATTCAGAAGTAAGTAAAGTTTTTAGAGAATTAGAAGACCGCAAAGAATCTCTTGATAAAATTGAAAATGCCATACCGCCAAAGCCTCAACTTGCAGATTTAATATACTTTTTACAACAAAAAAGTTCGGAGAGCGGATTAATTGTTAAAAGCATACTTTTAACTAAAATTTCTTCGATTACTTCAGAAAGCAGTATTAAGGAAATTATTTTTTCCCTTGATTTGTTAGGAAATTATCAGTCTTTAAAAAATTTCTTATCTTTAATAGAGGGGTCATCTAGATTATTTGAAGTTGATAATATTTCTTTTGGATCACAAGTAACAAATCAATCATTGCCAAATAACTCAGTCGTTCAGTCTTCGTCTGCACAGGAAACGTATTCCTTTAAATTAGAAATAAAAACACATTCGTATTAATGTTTAAAAATTATTGTCTATGGCTATAGTTTTTGTATCACCAAAGCAAAGACAGAAAATGTTTTTTTTAGGAATTACAGTATTATTCTTACTATTTTTGCTTATTATTGGAACGTTTATCTTTTTTTCTAAACCAAAACCCATTCCGATAGAACAGGTATTTATAAAACCTAACATTAAAATTAATTTTGGAATTTTAGACTCAGAACAAGTTAAGAAAAGCTTGTTTATGGAAAGAGTGCAAAAAGAATTTACTTATAAGTCGGTAACAAACAAAGGAGAACCAAAATTAGGAAGCATTTTTGCGTCTTCAATAGAAGATGCAAAAAAGATTTTAGAAGATTCGGGTTTACTTTCAATTGTTTTAGAGGAGGCTTTAATGGGCAGAGAAAATCCATTCACTCCTTATTATGGGGTTAATTCCAATGTTTTAAAAAAGGCTTTAATACCCAAAGAAAATCCATCTACTCCTTATTATGGGCCTGATTCCAATGTTTTAGAAGAGGCTTCAATACCACAAGATAATTCATCTACTCCTTATTATGGGGCTGATTCCAATTATTAATAAAAAAATAAAATGAAATTATTACAAGAATTATTCAGCAATGGCTTATTGAATGAAAAAAGTAGAAATGAGTTGCAAGAAGAATCAGAAAAAAATAAAAGAACAGAAGAAGAAATAATTTTAGAAAAGAAAATTGTTTCTGAGGAATATCTTTTTGAATTAAAAAGCAAGGTTTCTAAAATTTCTCTCAAAAAAGTTAAAGCCGAAGAAGTTCCTTTAGATGTTTTAAAGTTAATTCCTGAAGAAGCGGCAATAAATTATAAAATGGTACCATTGGCTAAAAATGGAAATGTTTTTGAAATAGGAATGGTTTATCCAGAAGATGTTCCTGCTCAAAACGCCTTAAGGTTTTTGGGCCGACAGGAAAATTTTACTTACGAAGTTTTTCTTATAACATTTACAGATTTAAATAATCTTTTAAAACAATATAGAACATTTAAAGGTGAGACAAAAAGAGCCTTAGATGAATTGCAACAAGGGAAAAAAGAAATTTTAGGAGCAATGGAGAATAATCAATCTACTATAATGATGGCAGAAGAAGCTCCTATTATTAAAATGGTTTTGGTTATTTTAAAGCATGCAGTTGAAGGCAATGCTTCTGATATTCACATAGAGCCCACTAGAGACAAGATTAGGATAAGACTTAGGCAGAACGGAATTTTGTCTTCAACTCTTTTTTTACCATTAAGCGTACACCTTGCCATTGCGGCAAGAATTAAAATTATTGCTAGTTTAAAAATTGATGAGAATAGAATCCCACAAGACGGAAGGTTTTCAGCTAAAATTAATAATAAAGATATTGATTTTAGGGTTGCGACTTTTCCAACTCTCTACGGAGAAAAAGTAGAAATTAGGGTTTTAGATTCTTCAAAAGGATTAAAATCTTTTGAAGAACTGGGACTAAGAGGAAGAAATCTTAAGCTATTAAAAGAAGCAATTAAAAAACCCTATGGATTAATTTTATCTACAGGGCCTACTGGTTCTGGTAAAACGACAACACTATACGCGCTTTTACAAATTTTAAACAAAGACAATGTGAACATTGTTACTATTGAAGACCCTATAGAATATTCTATTGCTGGTATTAATCAATCTCAAATAAAGCCAGAAATCGGCTACAGTTTTATTCAGGGGTTGAGACAAATTTTAAGACAAGATCCAAATATTATTATGGTTGGTGAAATTAGAGACGGAGAAACAGCTAGCCTCGCTACGCAAGCAGCTTTAACTGGCCATGTTGTTTTATCTTCTTTACACACCAATACTTCTATAGGAGTTATTCCAAGGTTAATCGATATGGGAGTTAGACAATTTTTAATTCCCTCTACTTTAAGAGTTGCTATTGCACAGAGATTAATTAGAGTTCTTTGCGCTAACTGTAAAAAGAAGGTCATACCAGATGAAAAAACTAAAAACTATATTTTAAGCAAGATTAAAAGTTTACCAGCAGAAACAAGAAAAGAAATTAAAATTTCAAATCCTTTACATGTATATGAAGCCAAAGGATGTGAGCTTTGTGGTTTTATGGGATACACAGATAGAATTGGTCTTTTTGAAGTTTTGTCTATGACAAATGAATTAGCAGAATTAATTTTAAAAAATCCAGTGGAAAGTTTGATTTTAAAAATAGCCATGAAACAAGGCATGCTGACTATGGAGCAAGAAGGAATATTAAAAGTTTTGAGCGGGGAAACCACATTACAAGAAGTTGCAAGAGTGACAGATGAAAAACAAAATTAAACTGTTAAATAGTTAAACTGTTAAATTGAAAATGGAAAATCAGTATAGCAATATAACAATTTAGCAATATATAAAATGGATTATTTACAAAAATTTAAAAAGCTTTTAGATATAGTTATTAAAGAGGAAGCATCTGACTTGCTTATTTCGGTAGGCCATCATCCCACAATAAGAATTACGGGACAATTAGTTCCTTTAATAAAAGAACAAAAGATTTTAGCAGAAGATTCTCGTGGTCTTGCTTTTTCTTTAATAAACGAAGTAAAAAAACAAAAGTTTTTAGCAGAAAAAGAAATAGATTTTTCTTATGATTTTGAAGGCAAGTCTAGGTTTAGAGTAAATGTTTTTTTTCAAAAAGACGGAATCAGTATAGCCTTGCGTCTTGTTTCTCCTAAAATTAAAACTATTGAAGAGCTAAATATGCCACCTGTTTTGCACGAATTTACAAACAGGTCTCAGGGGCTAGTTTTAATTACCGGAGCTTCTGGTCAGGGTAAATCTACTACCTTGGCTGCAATGATAGACGAAATAAACCACACAAAATCTGTTCATATAATTACAATTGAAGACCCAATTGAATATGTTTATGAAGACGATAGATCGGTTATAGATCAAAGAGAAGTTGGCGAAGATACGAACAGCTTTACGAATGCCTTGAGAGCTACTTTTCGTCAAAACCCCGATGTAATTATGGTGGGAGAGATGAGAGATTTAGAAACAATTTCTACTACTATTACTGCCGCTGAAACAGGACACTTGGTTTTTGCAACACTGCATACAAATTCAGCGCCCCAGTCAATTCACAGGATTGTTGATGTATTTTTAGCCGAACAACAAAATCAAATAAGATTTCAATTAGCCGGGTCTCTTTTAGGTATAATTGCGCAAAGATTAATACCAAGAATTCGCGGAGGATTTATTCCAGTTTGTGAAGTAATGGTTTGCAATCAAGCAATAGCGAATTTAATTAGAGAAAATAAAGTGCATGAAATTCCAGCAGTAATAGAAACTTCATCTAGAGAAGGGATGATTTCTTTAAACAGAGCCTTGGTTGACTTGGTAAGAAACAAAGAAATTTCTTTAAACGATGCTACTAAGTTTTCTCTAAACCCATTAGAACTAAAAAGTTTATTACGGTAAATATGTTGCAATGAAGTACACATATCAAGCTAGAACTAAAGAAGGAAGAATTGAGACGGGAACCGTTGAGGCATCTTCAAAAGATACCGCGGCTACTCTTTTGCAAAAATATAATATTTATGTTACTTCTCTCAAAGAAATAAAATCTCCGTTTTCTATTAAAATAAAAATTTTTGAAAAAACATCAAAAAAAGATCTAGCTATATTTTCAAGACAGATGGCAGTAATGCTTGAATCGAGAGTCTCGATAATACAGAGCTTAACATCTTTAGCTGTTCAGATTCGTAAAAAATCTTTTCAAGAAAAAATAATAAAAATTTCTCAAATGGTGGAAGAAGGAAGTCCCTTGTCTGAATCTTTCAGCATTTATCCCGATACTTTTAGTGTTTTTTATGTTAATTTAATAAAATCTGGCGAAGCGTCTGGTAAAATTTCTGAAGCTCTTTATTATTTATCAGATCACTTAGAAAGAGAATCCGATATTGAATCTCAGCTGAAAAACGCAATGATTTATCCTATTTTAGTTTTATGCGTGCTTTCTGTGGTGCTTTTGATAATAATGTTTGTTGTTATGCCAAAGTTAATTGATCTTTTAAAAGAAACTACATCAAAACCGCCCCTTTTTACTGTATTAATGCTTAATTTTTATAGTTTTTTAAGTGGTTATGGTTGGATTTTACTGCTTGCTTTTTTATCGTTAATTGGATTTTTAATTTATTATTTTCGAACCAAGCAGGGTAAGAAAAAGTTTGATGAAATATCTTTGAAAGTACCTATTTTTAAAGTCATACTTCAAAAGATTTTTCTTATTCGTTTTGCTGAAAGTGTTTCCACACTTATTGCCGCAGGTCTTTCAATTAATAAGGCTTTACAGATTACTAAAGATACAATAACTAATGTAGTTTACAAAAAAATTATTTCTGAAGTAGAAGATGGTGTTTCTGAAGGAGAAAAAATCAGTTCTGTTTTAATGAAACATTCAGAGCATGTTCCTGTTTTTGTTGTGCAAATGATCAAAGTAGGAGAGGAAACCGGTAAGTTAAGCAAAACCTTAATGGAAATAGTAAATTTTTATCAAAAAGAGGTTAAAAGAGCAGTAGATACTTTTACGGCTCTTTTAGAGCCGGTTTTGATAGTATTTTTAGGAATTGTGGTGGCATTATTGGCAATTTCTGTTTTGTCTCCGCTTTACGGGTCTTTAGGAACTATTTAATTAGGAGTATGGGATTGGCGTTCAAATCCCACACTCCAAACAATATATTTATGAAAAAAATAAAATTGAAAGAACAAAAGGGATTTACACTTGTTGAGCTGTTGGTGGTAATATCTATTATAGCTATACTGGCCTCAATTGTTTTATATGGTTCTATGCAATACATAAGCAAAGGTAAAGATGCGTCAGTGAAAGGCAATTTAACAGTTTTAATTACAGCTGGCGAAGTATGGTATGATAAAAATGCTAGCAGTTACGCTGGATTTTGTGGTTCGGCAGTTGTTTTAAGATCTTTGAGCCAAATACCATCGGCTAGTGGAGATAAATATTGTAATGTTAAAACTCCTGAGGGCACTTCTTGGGCCGCCTGCGCAAGGCAATTTATAGATAGCAACAAAGCCTACTGTGTTGATAGTAAAGGAAATCAAAAAGATATAAATAATTCAGATTGTAATAGTCAAATCACAAATTGTTGTTTTATTGGTATTACTAATTGCATCCCCTAAAGTTATTCACACCCTTTCTATTGATTGTGTTTTAAAATAAAGTAAAATTAGTAGAAGATGATATTAAAGGTCGAGAGATAATTAGAAAAAACAAAAATAAAAATGAATAAAAATAAATTTCAAAAAGGTTTTACATTAATTGAATTATTAGTAGTTATTGCCATTATCGGCATATTAGCATCTGTTTTGTTGGTAAATTTGGCTTCTACAAGGAATAAAGCCAAAGATGCGGGAATAAAATTGGAAATGGCTCAAATAAGAACAGCTATGGAAAATCACTATTCTGTTGGCAGTCAGTATACAGGAGGTCTTGCCACGACAGATGTTGTTAATTTAAGAGCTGATATTGTACTAAAAGGAGGTACTGCGACTCTTGCTGGTGAATCGTCAGGTGCTTATTGTGTAGAGTACGCCCTAAATACGGGCGGCGGCGGCAATTGGTGCGTTGATTCCACTGGTTATTCTGGTGCCACGGCAAATTGCCAGACTATAGCCGCAGACTATGATTGTAACTAATAAAAACAATATTTCTGTTTTAATTGACCCCAAATAGGGGTCAATTTTTTTTGCGTAGAGTTATTCACATCCTTTCTATTGCTTGCGTTTGAAAATAAAGTAAAATATAATAAAGAGACAATATGTTAAATGTCAAAGGTCGAGGATATTCTAAATAATTGAAAACAAAAATGAATAAAAATAAATTTCAAAAAGGTTTTACATTAATTGAATTGTTGGTAGTCATTGCTATTATTGGTATTTTAGCCTCTGTTTTATTGGTAAATTTGGCCACTACAAGAAATAAAGCCAAGGATTCGGCAATAAAATTGGAAATGAGCCAGATTAGAACAGCCGTTGAAAATTATGCTTTTGACCAGAATCCAAATACTTATGTTGGTGCTGATGTTGACCCAGATGTTGTTAATCTCAAAGCCGATATTGTAAATAAAGGAGGGACGGGGCTTTTTGAGTCTTATGCTGTAGGCGCTTATTGCGTTCAGTACGTCTTAAATTCTGGCGGCTTATGGTGTGTGGACTCTACCGGTGAAGCCGGCGGAGTAAATATAACTTGCGATAATGTAAATTCTGACTGCGCTAACCCATAAAGAAAAATAAAAACTATTTTGTTTTATTGGCTCAGCTAAGGCTGGGCCAATTTTTTTTGGGTTTTATTAATCTCGAGTTATTCGTATTCCTCTATTGTTTGTATTTTAAAATAGAGTAAAATAAAATAATAAAATAAATTTATCAACTCTCTATAATTGTTATTTGAATTTAGCGGTTTAGAGAGTGGGGCGCTTGTAAATGAACAAAAATAATTATAAAAAAGGTTTTACATTGATTGAATTATTGGTAGTTATTACTATTATTGTCGTTATAGCCTCTGTTTTATTAGTAAATTTAGCCAATACAAGAACACAGGTTAAAGATTCAAAAATAAAATTTGAAATGAATCAGATTAGAACAGCCTTGGAAGCTTTCTCTCCTGGTGTTACCTATGTTAATGGCTGTAATGCTGGTACCGAGTGTTTCAAATTAAAAGCTGAAGTTGTAAATAATGGAGGCACTGGCCTTAGGCAACAACTTTCACTTAGTAGTTTTTGCATACAATATACTTTAAACCAAAGTTCCACTACTTATTGGTGTGTAGATTCTGCTGGTTATGCGGGTCCACCCACCGCGCAGACTACATGTGCGGCAGCAAATATAAAGTGTAAATAACACTTATATATTAATAGAATAAGTAATTCTATGTTTTTAATTTCTAATTTTTTTATATTTTTATTTGGATTGGCCATAGGTTCTTTTTTAAACTGCGTTATTTATCGCATAGAAAATAATAAAAGTTTTTTAAAGGGCAGGTCTTATTGCCCATTGTGCCGACACACTTTAAATTGGCAGGATTTAATTCCTGTTTTTAGTTTTTTATTTTTTAAAGGAAAGTGTAGGTACTGCCATAAAAAAATATCAATTCAGTATCCGTTAGTGGAACTGATGACAGGTTTAATTTTTTTGCTAATCTTTTATTTTAATAATTCAGTTTTTAATTTTTTCAATCTTGCCTTTTTGTTTTATATTACGTGTGTATTAATAATAATTTTTGTCTATGACTTAAAGCACTATATTATTCCAGACAAAGTTTTATTTCCGGCTATCGCAATAATTTTTTTATATCAGTTAATTTTTAGTTTTAGACTTTTGAATTTTAACCCTTTATGGTCTGGCTTAGCGGCTTTTGCCTTTTTCTTATCTATTTTTCTTGTATCTTCGGGGCGTTGGATGGGTTTTGGAGATGTAAAATTAGCGTTTTTTATGGGTTTATTTTTGGGTTATCCTAATATTTTGGTTGCTCTATTTTTAGCATTCTTTTTAGGTGCTATAATAGGAGTAGGATTAATTGTTTTTAAAAGTAAGAACTTAAAAAGCGAAGTGCCATTTGGCCCATTTTTAATTACAGGAACATTTTTATCTCTTTTATGGGGAAACGAGATAATACGGTGGTATACAAACTTATTTGCAATGTGAAATAACGCGAAAATAAGGATATTTTTCAACGTCCGCCAAACCCACGGCCAGCCCGAATTGAAAAATATCCTTATTTCCGCTTAAAATTAGAACATTGATCAAAAATTTGAAATTTAAAATAAAAAATTCAGCAAGGGGCATTACTATGGTTGAAATTTTGGTAGTGATTTTTATTATTACTCTTTTTTCAAGTATTTTGGTGGCTGGTTTTCCAAAGATTGTTCGTCAATTTGCTCTTACTAGAGCTGTTTATAAAATGAGTCAAGATTTAAGAAGAGCTCAAGATATGGGCTTTTCTGGGCAAAGAATAAAGGGCATTAATGTAAAGGGATACGGAGTTTATGTAAATTTGGATAATCCTAATTTGGGCAATAAAAAATATGTAATATATGCCGACATGAATGATGACCAGCAATACGACGTATCGGGTGCAATTTGCAAACAGCAATTACCTAATCAAGATTGCGTTATAGAAGAAGTAAATCTTAGCCAAACTGAGCCAGGGGTTGTTATAGATAGAATTGAAAACACAAATAATAATTCAGTAGATGTTAATTTTAAACCCCCAAGCCCCACGATAACAATAACAAGTTTATTACCAGGTATTAATAGAGTACAGATTATTTTTGCATTAGAGTCTGATTTACTAAAAACTAAGATAGTTTCAGTAAATACGGCTGGTTTAATAGAAATAAAATAATGCTGCATAATATAAAAAATCGGGGATTCACATTAATCGAATTGGTATTCGCTATTTTTATTTTAGCTGTTGTTATTATTGGCGTTTATAATTCTTTTTCAACAGTTGTTATTTTAACTACTGGCTATTCTTCGCGCTTTACAGCATCTTATCTTGCAGAAGAAGGAATAGAAATAATAAGAAATATGAGAGACAATAATTGGTTGAATGGCCGTAGTTGGGCAACAGGGCTCTCAGATACAAATACAAATTGTTTAAATGGCTGTGAGGCAGATTATAAAACTGGAACTTTACCATCTTTAATTTTAATTCCATGGACATCTAATGGTAATTATTTAAACATACAAGAAAATGGTTTTTATAGTTATAGTAATACAGGTATTTTTTCTCCAACAAAATTTAAAAGGAGAATTATAATTACACCTGATATTTTTAATTCAAATGTTTTAAAAGTTTCTGTTTTGGTGATTTGGCAAGAGAAAGATGAGGTTTTTGATATGAAAGCAGAAGAATACTTATATAATTGGAATTAATAATTAAATTTTCAAAAAAGAGGTTTGCCCAATATTGCTTTTACGCTATAATTATTTATGATTTTTAAATCTAAAAACAAGCAAAAAAACAGTTTTCAATTATCTGGTAAAAGGAGTGCCGGGTTTACTTTAATTGAACTACTTGTAGTTATGACTGTGCTTTTGTTTGTTGTGGGCACTGCGGTTGTTATTTTTATTTCTATTGTGCAACATCAAAGAA
>CAYHHX010000013.1:0-13439 GCA_964356545.1 uncultured Candidatus Saccharibacteria bacterium
ATGTAAGTATCTTAACTAAATAATAATTAAAAGTCAAATTATTATTTACTACTTAGGCGCTAATTCTGGCTTTCCTCATATGATGCGTTAAGAACTGTAGATTAAATGAAATTAGAGAAGAGATTAAAATTTAAGTTTTGTTTGAAATAAAAAACCGCTGGGCTAAACCATGCGGTAATAGAGATGAGATTTTTTGAGACTACACGGATTTTCCGTAGTAGGCTTTTATAAACTCTCTAAACAGTTGAGCGGTCTGGGTTCTTAATTTCCCAGATTCCGGGGAATCTGTGATTCCAAACATGAAGGAATGATCTGCTCTCAGTATCACGTTAAATACTTTTAGAGGCCCATCATCTTCAAAATCTTTTTGTATGATGTGTTTTTCTAGGCGGTGAAAGATATAACTTATATGTACTGAAATTTCTTCGCCTTCGTATTTTTTTTGGCTTCCGTCGAGCCTTTTTGTTCCGAGGATTTTTTTCCCGACAAGCGAATCGCATAGGTACTGAATCTTTGCTTCAACCTGACGAACTGCTGTAATATCAGACTTTGGACCCATTTCAATCTCAATCATAAACATTTTACAAGCCTTTCTCAAAAAGAGAAGTAGTAAGAACTAAATACATTATACTTAAATTAATGTCATAGTGTCAATAGTTGCTCCAAACATGGAACAGTATTAGAACTTGGTATTTGGAGCGATTTCCTAATACGCAATAAATTATATTGACTATATCTCTATAAGATCATAGATAACGTAGATACACATATATTGTTGATATAACAAGCGCTACAAAAGTTAAGGGAACCGCCGTCTTCATATATTCCACAAACCCTATTTTGTGGCCCTCCTTCGCGGCCATTCCAGCTACCACTAAATTCGCAGAAGCTCCAATAATTGTTGCGTTACCACCAATATCTGCACCCAGTGCTAAAGCCCACCATAAAGGTTTTATATTAAAGCTGGACAATAAACCAATGTCTTTTACCAGTGGAATCATTGTGGCTACAAATGGAATATTATCAATTACTGCAGAAAAAATTGCAGATCCCCACAAAATTATTAATGTTAGAAATACAAAATTACCTCCGGTTAAACCAATAACTTGTTCTGCAAGCATTCGTATGGCGCCAACATGTTCTAGTCCAGCAACCAAAACAAATAGTCCTATAAAAAAGAAAATTGTTGTCCATTCTATTTCCTTTAAATGTTCATCTGGCTCATTTACTGTAAGTAATAATAAAAGAGCGGCTCCAGCTAAGGCTATTGTTGCAACCTCAAGTCCAGAGAAAGTATGAGTAAAAAATCCAACAAGAACCAAAGCTATTACAATAAGTGATTTAATTAAAAGCGAATAATCACTAATGGCTTCTTTTGGATTAAACTTCATAATAGCTTTTTGAGATTCCACATTAGCAATAAATTCTTTTCTGTATTTTAAGTAAAGCAAATAAATAGTAACTGTTGCAATTACGATAACAATAGGTGCTAAGTTAAACAAAAATTCATTAAAAGAAAGGCCAACAGCGCTTCCAATCAAGATGTTTGGCGGATCTCCGATTAAAGTGGCTGTTCCACCAATATTAGAAAGCAAAATAGCGCCTATTAATAATGGTTTTGGTTTTAGTTTAAGGTTGTCAGCTACAACAAACATTACTGGAGCTATTAATAAAACCGTTGTTACATTATCAAGAAATGCTGAAAAAATAGTAGTGATTATTAAAAGGAAAATAAAAATAGGGATTGGTTTTCCTTTTCCTATTTTAAGTGACCAGATGGCAACATATTGAAACACACCGCTTTGTTTTGCAATTCCTACTATAACCATCATTCCTATTAAAAGACCAAGTGTATTAAAGTCAATTCCATGAATAGCATCTTCTTGATTTAAAATGCCAAGTAGTATCATTAATATCGCACCAAATAAAGCAACAATGGTACGATGAACTTTTTCAGAAATGATTATAACGTAAGTTATAATAAAAATAACTACGGCCAGCAAAAAAGTTAGTGGCATAAATGAATTTTATGATTCTTGATTATTTTTTCCTTGAGATCCTATTATTTTACCTAGTGCCCACTGAATATCAGATTTGCTTAAATATCCAATCAAACTATTATGTTCGTCGACTACCGGCAAACGATGAATTTTGTGCTCGGTCATTAAAGTTGCTGCTTCTATTAACGAGTGGTCTTTTGAAATAGTTTTTAAATGGCTTGATGTCATGCATTTTAATACTTCGTCATTCATGATTACTTTAGCTCTTATTGTAAAGACTTCACTTGGTTCAAAGGAAGCTAAGTGTTTATCTTTTTCAAGATAATCAGGAACTAAATAACTTAAAATATCAAAAATTGAAACAATTCCAACCACTTTTTGCTGGTTATTTTTTTCATCAACTACTACAAGTCCATCAGTATTATTTTTATTCATTATTTCTACTGCTTCACCTATGGATTTGTTTTTTGTAATAGTGACAACAGGGGTTGTCATATAATCTTTAACCTTCGGCATGTTATGTTGCTTCTTAAATTTATTACTAAGATATTAATTGGATTGATATTAACAAATTTATTTTAAGATGTCTACAATAAAGACAGAGTAAATTAATCTCTATAAAATTTGCTCCCCCTATTGGATGCATTCAGAACATTGGATTGGGAGCTAATGAGAATAGAAATGAATAATTTGAGCTTTATAAATTATTATAAATACCAAGAAATCTAATATAAACTTGCTCTTTTTTCTAAAAAAGATAATATCATAAATATGAGGGGTAAAAAGAAAAATTGGAAAAAAGAACTTTTGCCTGCTATAAACGCTTGCTTTATAGCAGGATTATTTATATACTCCTATACTCCTGATAAAACTTGGCTCTTCTGGTTTATTGCTTTGTTTTTTATTTTTGCAAAGAATTTACTGGAAAGAATTATTGATTTTTTTGTTTATAAAATAAGCCCTCTATCTCATTGGATCATATTTTCTATATTAGCAGTAGCTTATTTGTATATTTACACACCAATGTTGAAATCAAAAATACTAATATTAAAATCAAAACTTAAATAAAATGACTTTTAAAAATATTTTAGAGAAGATGAAATTTAAAGATATTCTACAAGCTACGATTATCTTAATTATTACAGCTGTATTGGTTATTGGAGCAACTTGGATTTCTAACACTACAAAAAACACAGAGCAACCAAAAGTTATAGAAGTTCCTTTTTCTGCAGTTGATTGTCCAAAAGATTCTGGATCTTATCAAAAAGTAAAAGCAAGTAAAAACATTATTTTACTAAGCGACAAACAATCTTACGGAATCAGTGGAGAGGGGTTTGTTAAATTATACGATATTTCTATTAAAAGAACTGGATTAAATTCCGAAATTGCTTGTGGTTATCTATTTTATAGACTGAGTAGTGGAGGGAAACCGATAAGTCAAAATTATGAAAACTTTTTTATGATTCCCAGAGAATCTCTGCAGTTTGGTGGACATATACTTACAACTAATAATACTATTAGTAATAGTGAAATAAATGGAAAAACAGAAATACTTCTTCCACTAAACGATATTTCTTATGATGGGATTGAAAGAAAAAATATAAAACAAGCCAACTGGGTAGCCTTATTAAATGTTTCGGATTTAGTTAATTTTACTATTGCTCTCAATACGCTTAATCAGTTAGGTCATATTGATTCTGTAGAAATAGCTTATAAATGTTGGAATCCTATAACGGGGCAAGAAACAAAAGACTGTAATTTAGAGGTTGTAAAGTAATAATTGCTTTTTGAAAACGCTCCAAGTTGGGGTGTTTTTGATTGTATTTTGGGCTTAAAGTGATAATCTGAAAGAGTATTAAAAATGTAATAAAAAAAGTAATGAAAAAAGTAGAATCAAAAATTAGAAGGTTGAGTGATGTTAAAAAAGTTTCTAAATCCGAAGATAAAGTTATTTTTGAAGATTTTTTTTCTCAAAAAGTTCTTTTTAATTATGATAATGATCTTAAAAATTTAATAAAATATATTGAATTACAAGGGGAAATGTTATCCATCGTTGGTAATCATACTGGGAAAAATTTAACAACTTCGGATATTTTCCTAAATCCAGCAGAAAAATATTATGAATCTTTCCTACAAATTAACTCGTTGCGATTTTTAGTTTATTTAAGTAGGGAAAAAGTTATAACTGATCTATATTTACCTTTATACATACAAGAAAAAACAAAAATTGATAATAGCAAAACCTATATAGTTGAATGGTATCCTTCAATGATTTATTGGGGATTAGATGAATTAAAGGGGGCTATCGGAAGACACCTAACAAGCAATGAACCGATGAGAATACATATAGTCCATTTTATTGTTAATGACTGGCTTAAATTTTTAAAAATTATAAAAGAATTAGAAACAAAAGCGAAAGAAGAGCAAAAAATAACAGAAGGAAAGAAAGAGCCATTGAAGCAAGATCTTAAAAAGGAATTAGATTTTGATTTAGATAAAGCAATTCTATATATCAATGAATATAAAGTAAAAATCCAGAAATTTAGCGACCAATATCACTTATTAAGGATTATTTTTGAAGATAAAAAAGAATTATTCAGAGAATGGTTTTTTTCGGAAATAGCAGAAAAATATGATGAAGCAAATGAAAAGTTATCAGATAAAAAATTTTATAACGCCGTTTATCAACTTAATCAAAAAATTGCCATTGATACTGGATTTAAAGATTTTTTTACAACAACTACTCAAACCTTTCAAATAGATAGCCAATATACTAAAAACTCTTAAGATTTTCTTAAGTATTCTTAAGGTGGGCATATTATAAACTGCATAAAAAGCAGGTTTTTTTATGTCCGAAGAATTAAATAATAAAAATTTAAATAATGAAGTTTGGGATTCTGAAGTAAAACAAAATTGGCTGGGGTTTTGTGATCTGATAGTTAAGGAATATATACGGCAGAACCCAGAAGAATATAAAAAACTTAGAGAAGAAAATAATGAAAATATCAGAAGTGCAAATAACACCAATAAAACCTAAAGACGGCTTGGTCGCCTTCGTCAGCGTAGTGGTTGAAAATAGCCTTTTCTTAGGCTTTATAGGCGTCTATACGAGGCTTGATGGCTTGGGATACAGATTAACCTATCCCAACAAGAGAATCGGGGATAGTAGCATAAATATCTATCATCCGATCAACAAAGAAACCAGCAAAGCTATTGAGGTGGTGGTATTTAAGAAGTTAAAAGAAATATTTAATAATTAAACTTAAAAATATGTTAGATACAATAATTTTAGAAATACCAATAGAATTTAGAGCAATAATTAACGCAGGGAAATTTAAGCCGAGTGCAAGTTTTACACAAACAATTAACGGCTACATTGCTTGCACTAATAATCCAACAAAAGAAGACTACGAAAATAAAATTTACAAACCAAAATTAACGCTGATTAAAAGGGGTAGAATGCTCATATTAAAAATAGAGTTTTCAGCCCCTAAAATATTATGGAAAAATAATCTTGATGAAATTGAAGAGAAAGATTTTGATGCAATGGTAATTGGGCTTCAAAGTAAAGTTAAAGATATGGGGGTAATACTTCAAACACAGCAGATTGAAAATGCAAAAGTAATAGGGTTTCATCCGTCCAAAAATATAGTTTTAACCAAACTATATACTTCATCATTCGCCTTAAGGGAATTGTATAAAATAAACTTGAGCCAAAAGTTGGATTTTACCAGAGCTGGTTTTAGAAACGAAGGCGAAGAGATACAGTTTTATTCTAAAATTTACTCTGTTGTTTTTTACGATAAAATAAATGACTTTATTAAGCCACAAGCGAGAGCCGTAGATAAGGATCAAACACTATATCAAAGGGACTTATTTGAATTTATTAAAAAAGAAAGAAAGGGGCTTGAAGTTTTGAGAATGGAAGTAAGGCTATCTAAAAGCGAAAAGATGAAAGAGGTTTTGACACAAATAGGCTTTGATCAAGAACCAACGCTTAAAAATATTTTCAATAAAGATTTATGCCAGAAAATAGTTAAATTTTATTGGGAAAATCTCTTTGATAAAAATATGTTTGTATTTAATACCTACAATAATCCGCAGAAAGTTTTAGAAATGGTTTTAATTAAGTATCCAAAGATGAAAATGCGAAAGGCGGTAATGTTAGTGGGGCTAAACTTGCTTTGCAGGGATGAGGGCGGATTCAGGGGATTTAGAAAAATTGTTGAAGGGTATAAAGAAAAGAAAAATTGGCTTGCCTTAAAAAGGTATTTAGACAAATTTGAAGAGGATTATTTTAAGTATCCAAGACACGGATTTATTGATGATATTCAGCAAGGTATATATAAGTTTGAAGCGTTTAAGCTTGATAAGCGGGGCTAAAAGTTATCAACTTGCTATGTAAATCATAGTAAAGTATAATGAAATAATATGGAACAAGAAAAATTACAAAAACAAAATGTCGGAAATGCTGGAGAATATTATGTTGCCTCTCGGTTATCTGCGATGAATTTTACTGCGACTATAACACTCGGAAGAGCCGAAAAATATGATATTATTGCCATTAGCCCAAAAGGAAGAGTTGTAAAAATATCTGTTAAGACTACCCAACGTGATAATGCAAAAGATTTCCCTCTCTCTAACAAGGATGAGAAAGGTGCATCTGATGATTTTTTTTATATATTTGTGATTCTAAATAAATTTGTGAAAGAGCCCGACTTCTGGGTTATTCCAAGTAAAGTAGTTAATTTAATAGTAAGTGGTTCTCATAGAAAATTTTTAAACAGAGGCAATAAAGATAACTCTATAAGACTACTACCTATTAAACTGACGAAAGGTGCAAAACTCCTATTCCCAGAGGATTGGGAAAAAGAAGTTTCAAAATATCACAAGAATTTAAATCAATTATTATAAAATATTATGCAAGATAACTTTTACACAGCAGAAGAACTGGCTAAAGAGCTGAAGGTAAATATAATGACGATTTACCGATATATCAAAGCCAAGAAATTGAAAGCCTACAAAATAGGCAAGGAGTTTAGAATTGATAAGCAAGAATTTAATAAATTTTTAAATAAAGTAAAAACCAAATAATATGCCCGAAGAAAAAAAGAATATTAACTACGCATTAGTTGAAGAAAAGCGTCCTGCTTTTTATAGGGCTATGAAATATTGGGGGAAGAAACCTCATAATATATGGCGTGAGTATATAAAA
Source organism: uncultured Candidatus Saccharibacteria bacterium (assembly GCA_964356545.1). Taxonomy (GTDB): domain Bacteria; phylum Patescibacteriota; class Minisyncoccia; order Minisyncoccales; family Staskawiczbacteraceae; genus JACPYG01. The sequence continues at coordinate 7,216 of CAYHHX010000013.1, forward strand.
AATTACACTTCAGAAGGTGGGCTATATCTTGATCCCTTTACTGGTAGTGCTATAAGTGCTTTTGAAGCCGTAAAAGTAAATAGAAAAGCAATAGCGTTTGATCTTAATCCGCTAACATCATTTTTGATAGAAGTAATGGTTTCTGAATTTGATAAGGATAAATTTACGGTAGCCCTATCAGATATAATTGCAGAAGTAGAAAAAGATACTATTTATAAAAATTATTATTCAGCAAAATGTAAAAAATGTAGCAAAGATGCAGTAGCTCAAAATTTTAAATGGGATAATAATTTAATATATGAAATAGGAATTGAGTGTCAAAATTGTGTAGAAAAAAATAATAAATTAGGCAGGAGTTTAAAAACTCCCGATAGTTTAGATATTAAAAAATCAAAAGATATTGATAATATTAAAATTAAAGATTGGTATCCAAATGATAAATTTCCAAATTCATCTTCTTTCACAGCAAGCTTTATAAATAGTATAGGTGGTAATAATTTTTCATTACTTTGGACTAAAAGAAGTTTGTATATATTATCAAGAATTTTTAGTCATATCTTAGAAATAAAAGATGAAGTTATAAAAAAGCAATTATTGTTCGGATTTATTCAAACAATACATCTTTGCACAAAAATGTGTGTTCCAAGAAGGACAAGTGCTAATAGGGCTTTTTCTACGAGTTGGGGAAGATCTGCTTATTTATGTTCTGCGAGACAAATGGAAATGAATCCGTTATTAGTTTTTAGAAGCAATTGCTTGTCTAAGCAATCTGTTGTGAGTTCCTTATCTGATTGTTCAAAATATTTAGGTAAAAAAGTTAAGTTAATGTATGTGGATAAAAGCAATAAAAGTAATCGTTCTCAAAGTTTTGACATTAAATATGGAACAATTGATATAAATAATATCACTGATTATATAGATGAAAAATCCATTGACTTTATAATGACAGATCCGCCGTACGGGGGCTTGGTTCAGTATTTAGATCTCAGTTCTTTATGGTTGGTATGGCTCAAAAAGTATGATGTAAAATATGCTCCAGTATACGAAGCTGAAATTACTATTAAAAAGGGTATTTATGATTTTGATTCATATAAAAGAAAGTTTCTTAATGGAATAAAAAACCTCTACAAGGTTTTAAAAGATGATGGGCATATTGTATTTACGTTTCATAATAAAGAAATAAGAATTTGGAATATATTTTTAAATAACTTATCTTTAGCTGGTTTTAAAATAGAAAAAGTAATTCATCAACAAAACAGAAGAACTGGCGAATCTAATGTAGCAAATCCCTACGGAACTTCGGGAACTGATTTTTATATTAGATGCATCAAATCGCCCACAAATATAATTAACACCGATGAGGATCAATTTGAACATTTTGTATTAACAAAAGCTATAAAACTAATAGCAGAAAGGTTAGAACCAACGCCATATCAAATACTTTTTAATGGCTTATTGGTTGAAATTTCTAATGCTGGGTTTAATTTAGAAAATTTTGATGAAAGCGTAGAAAAAATACTATCAAAACACATCGGTAAAATATTTGAATTAACTGATAACAGTATAAATAAGGCTGGAAATTTTTGGTGGTTTATAAAACCCGAAAATTATATAAAATATCCAGACAAAAAATTAACAGAAAGAGTTGAAGAATCAGTTATATCTTTGTTGAGAAGAAAATTAACCGTTTCTCTTGATGATGTTATAGGCGAAATATTTATTAAGTATCCCAATGGATTAACTCCAGATATTAAATCCATACCACAAATACTGAAGAAATATTCTGTAAGATCTGGCGGAAAGTGGTTATATAGGGGCGATATATTAGAAAAAGATTTTACAGAACACAGTAGAGTTTTGGTATTATTAGATATTATTGGTAAGAAGTTAGGCTACAAAACATTCATTGGAAAAAGAGAACAGCCAGAATTATTTAATAATAAAAGATTGTCAGAAATTTGTGATATTACAAGACTAAACTTTTTAAATGGATATGATGATGAGCAAATTGCAAGAATTGGAATGATTGATATGCTTTGGCTAAAAGATAATAAGATAAAATATGCAATAGAAGTTGAAAATTCCACAAATTTTACTTCTGGTATACAAAGAGCATCAAACATTAGCGATGAAATACCTAAAATAATGGTAGTCCCTAATGAGAGGAAAAAAGAATTTTTAGCAATAAAAGACCCTCTTTTTGTTAATGGTTTTATTTCCCATAATTGGAGTTATATGTTTTATGATGAAGTTGAAAAAATTAAATCCCTCAATTTAGTAGAAGAGAGTAAATTAAATATATATTTAGGGAAAATAAAAGAATAAATATATGAAAAAAGGTAGATATGACATAAGAAATAGGGTAAATGATTTGACTGGAAAAGAATGGTTAAAATTAACTAAAAGTTTTTGGTTGAGTGAAAAATGTAAAGAAGATAAATTTTCATTTCAACATCCTGCTCCGTTTTTAATAAAAGATATAGAAAAACTTATTTCAGTATTTACTAAAGAAAATATGGTAGTGCTTGATCCTTTCGTCGGCGGGGGGACAACATTAGTGGCTTCTAATAATTTAAAGAGAAATGGTATTGGTATAGATTTAAGTAAAAAATATTGTAAATTATCAGAGAAAAGATTACTACAATCCAATAAAGATAAAAATCAAAAAATTATTTGTGGAGATTCTTTAAAGGAAATTCCAAAATTAAAAGAGGATATTGATTACTGTATAACTTCGCCACCATATCACAATATTTTACACAATAATGGACAGGGATTAAGGGCTATTAAAAATGGTTATAGAAATGGATCAAGAGAGGGCGTTGATTTTTATTCTAATAGTAAGAATGACTTGGGTAATCAAAAAAATTATGATGATTTTATTAAACTCTTTACAAAGATAATGAAAGAGGTTTATTTAAAGTTAAAAAGTAAAAGATATACCAGTATTATAATAAGTGATTTTACAGTTAATAAAAAAGAGACAAATGTTCAGGGCGACATAGTTAAAGCTATGGAGTCTGTGGGATATAAATTTATTGGCACGATCGCTTTGCTTCAAAATAATAAACCACTATATCCTTTTGGTTATCCTTACGAATATAAAATAAATCATCAACATCAAAATATAATAAATTTTAAAAAGACTTGATATGAAAGCCGTAATATTAGCCAGAGTATCAACTGAAGAGCAAAAAGAGGCTGGTAATTCCTTACCAGCACAGGTTGATCGTCTTAAAAAATATTGTCAAACTAAAAGCCTTGAAGTGGCTAAAGTTTTTAGTTTTGATGAAAGTGCATATAAAACTAAACGAGATGAATTTGATAAAATACTTGATTACTTAAAAACGCATAAGGAAAAAGTTGCTTTGTGTTTTGATAAGGTAGATAGATTTTCAAGAAATGTGTTTGATAAAAGAGTTGCCATATTGTTTGAACTGGCGATGAATGACAAAGTAGAGCTTCATTTTACTTCGGACAATTTAATTATTAGCCCTAATATGTCGGCAACAGAAAAATTCCATTTCAGTATGAATTTGGGATTATCAAAGTATTATTCAGATGCTATCGGTGATAGCGTTAAAAGAGCCTTTGAGGCTAAAATCAAAAGAGGCGAATGGAATGGTAAGCCACCATTAGGATATATCAATTTTATAGACGAAGATGGCAAAAAAGATATTATGGCAGATCCGTTAAGAAAGCATTTTATTGTTAAAATGTTTGAGCTTTATGTTGCTGGGTCTTCGGTTAAACAAGTAGCCGAAAAACTAAAAGAGGTGGGGTTAAGAAGCAATAATACGCCAAGCAAAGAAGTGGCAGGCAGTATGATATATCATTCTTTGAAGAACCCTTTTTATTATGGCTTGATGAGAAATAAAGGAGTATTAAATCCGCATAAATACGAAAAACTAATTTCTAAGGACTTATTTGATAAAGCCAAGCAATCAATGGCTGGATACCATAAAAAGCCTTTTAAATACGATTCTAAGCCCTATTCTCTCAAGGGGTTGATAAAGTGTGCCGATTCAGCTTGCGGTTGTACCATAACGGCAGAAACGCACAGGGGACACGATTATTATAGTTGCACTAATAGTAAGAGAATACACCCAGAAAGAGTTTATATCAGAGAAGAAGACTTATTAGCTCCCATTAGCAAAACCATAGAAGAATTGAAAATGCCAGAATATAAAATAGAAGAAACCATAGAGCAATTAAAAAAACTTAACAAAACAAAAGATGAGTTTTATTTAAATTCTATAACTGGATTAAGGAAAGAACACGATCAAACTAAAAAAAGAATAAGTAATTCTTTTGATTTATTGGCTGATGGTAGTATTACTAATGAGATTTATAATAAAAAGCTTAAAGAGTATCAAGAAAAACTGGCAGATTTGGAAATTCGTATGGGGCAACACACCCAAGCTGATGAAAGCTTCTATATGAACGCAAAAACCCTATTATTTATCTTAAAAAAGTCTTGTGATGTGTTTAAAGGTTCTGAACCAGCAACAAAAAGGCAAATTCTCAACTTTTTACTTCAGAACATCACATTAGACGGTAAAAAGCTCTCTTTTGAACTCAAAACACCCTTTAACAGGGTGCTTGAGGCTAATACATTTATTACTAAGCTCCGCAGGTAGGATTCGAACCTACGACCCATTCCTTAACAGGGAATCGCTCTACCGCTGAGCTACTGCGGAATATTATATCTACTAACTAATAATACTACTTGATTTAACAAATTTTTCAATAGAATTGAGCAACAGATCTAATGCTTTATATTTTCTAAATCTAAAAGAACTTTCTTACTATGCCCTGCAGGTTTTACATTTTCATATATTTTTTCTATTTTTCCTTTTGGATTTATTAAAAAAGATGTTCTAAAAGTTCCGTCATATTCTTTGCCCATAAATTTTTTCTTGCCCCATACTCCGTAAAGATTCACAACTTCTTTATTCTCATCTGATAATAATGTAAAAGGTAAATTATATTTTTCAACAAAAGATTTGTGGCTCTTTACAGAATCGATGCTAACTCCGATAACAATAACATCTAGTCTTTTAAATTCTTTAAAGTTGTCTCTTATCTCGCATGCTTCTTTTGTGCATCCTGGAGTATCGTCTTTTGGATAAAAATATAAAAGTATCCATTTACCCTTATAATTAAATAAAGAACGGTTGTTTTCGTCTTCATCTAAAAGATTAAAATCTGGCGCATTGTCTCCAATTTTTAGTTTCATAATTGTGGTATATAGAAGGATAAGAATATTTTTACCCTTCTGAATTTAATAATAATCTTTTACTTTTTTGAGGTCTGAATGTTTTCTTAACTTTTCTAATGCTTTTGCCTGAATCTGACGAATTCTTTCTCTAGTTACGCCAAATTCCTCCCCTGTTTCTTCAAGAGTATGCATCACCCCATCTTCAAGGCCAAAACGCATCCCTAGAATTTTTAATTCTCTCGGAGTCAGATCGCTTGATATTTCGTGTAATCTTTCTTTTAAAAGTTTTCTGGCGGCTTCAGTATTTGGAGCTATTGTTTTGTCGTCTTTGATAAAATCTGCTAAAACACTGTCTTGTTTGTCTTTGTCTTCACCAACCGGAGTCCCTAAAGAAATTGCTTTTTGCGCAATTTTTCTTATATGATGCACTTTATCAACTTCCAAGCCCATTTCAGCTGAAATTTCTTCTGCCAATGGTTCACGGCCTAATTCTTGCAAAAGACCCTTCCTTATTTTTGTATATTTTGAAATAGTTTCAATCATATGCACGGGAATTCTGATTGTTCTCGCTTGGTCGGCCAATGCCCTTGTAATTGATTGCCGAATCCACCATGTAGCATAGGTTGAAAACTTATAACCTTTTCTCCAATCAAATTTTTTAACTGCTTTAAAAAGCCCTAAGTTGCCCTCCTGGATTAAGTCCAGCATAGTTAAATTTGGAGACCTGCCTACATATTTTTTAGCAATAGAAACCACTAATCTCAAGTTAGCTAAGGCCAACTTATTTTTTGATTCTTCATCTCCATGTTCAATCCTTTTGGCTAATTCTTTTTCTTCTTTTGCAGTAAGAAAACTATTTCTACCAATTTCTTTTAAGTACATTTGAATTGGATCAATTTTTCCTGAAAGTGGCTTTTTGCCCTTTTTTTCTTTTTTTGGTTTTACTTCCAAAAACTCTCTTACTTCTTTTATCTCAATGCCTTTTTCTTTTAAGACTTCGTAG
>CAYHHX010000014.1:0-11568 GCA_964356545.1 uncultured Candidatus Saccharibacteria bacterium
GTGAGCTGGGTTCAAACCGTCGTGAGACAGGTTGGTCCCTATCTACCGCAGGCGTTGAGTTTTGAGGAGCTTTGATCCTAGTAAAATTTGCTACTCCCCGCAGTAATGCGGGGTGACAATTCGGCTAATAACGGTGAAAGCTTAATAAATTTGGTCTGTTGATAACTATTATTGATTAGGTCCAATAATAATAGTACAATTTACTTGAGGACCAATAATTAATTAAGACAATACCGTGGGAAGTCGATCTAAAATACATTTAGCATATATTGCAGGATTTCTTGATGGTGATGGCAGTCTTATGCTTCAAATAAAGAAGCGTAAAGATGGCAAATTAAAGAGGCGTTTTATGTGTACTGTCTGTTTTTATCAAGATAGTCGTCACGAAAAACCGCTTTATTGGATAAAAAATATGTTTAATATCGGTTATATTTCACACAGAAACGATGGAATGACCGAATTAAGAATAAATGGCTATAAACAAGTAAAAGAAATTTTACAAGACTTAATACCATTTATTAAATTCAAAAAAGAGCAGGCAAAAGCCTTATATAAGGCCAGTAGTATTTTGTCTGTTAAGAAAAATAAGTTATTGAGTAAAAAAGATTTACTCAAATTAGTTGAATATATATTAATCATTCAAAATAATAATTACGTCACCAAGAAAAAGAAAACTAAGCAAGATTTGTTAAAAATTTTAGGTTTGACCCCGTAACGACTGAGTCCTAACGGACGAGATAGAAGGTAATACTTCTATAATACGCCGAAACCCTACCTATAATTAGAAGGGTTAAGATATAGTCTACGCACATAGTGATATGTGATTATACGTGACGAGAGGACCGGATTGAACCAACCTCTGGTGTACCAGTTGTTCTGCCAAGAGCATTGCTGGGTAGCTAAGTTGGGAAGGGATAAGCGCTGAAAGCATATAAGCGCGAAACCCCCTCCAAGATGAGAACTCTTAGATTTCCCGAAGATTACGGGATTGATAGGCTCCAGGTGTAAGTGCCGTAAGGCATTCAGCCGAGGAGTACTAATAAATCATTCATTTTTTAGCGTAAGTATAGATACAGATTTTATGTATTTTTTAGAAATGTTTAAACCCGCCTTCGCATAAAGCTACGGCGGGCGAAGCAGAATTAAGCTCTCTGGTGGCGACTATACCGAGGTTGTCCCACCTGTTCCCATTCCGAACACAGCAGTGAAATACCTCAAGGCCGATGATAGTGCTTATGCGCGAAAGTAGGTAGTTGCCACCAGAGAGCTTAATCTTTTTAAAAAACCATCCTTCGAAAAACTCAGGACGGTTTTTTATTTAAAGTTTGCAAAAAGTAAAGAGGCAGAGTAAAATGACCTTATTAAAATACATATGAAATATGAATGTTTTTTTGACCAAAAAAAATACAATATTCCCCAAAATTTTAATTGGGATTGTTATTTTTTTAGTTTTTATTGGAATTTTAAATTTGTTTCAAAAACAATTTAAGAACTTTTTTTATTTTGTTTCTGAACCTTTACAAAAAAACTTTTGGAGAGCGGGAGGTAATACTTCTAATTTTTTGGTATCATTTTTAGAAACGGGTAATCTTACTAAAACAAACAAAGACCTAAATATAAAAAATCAAGAATTATTGCAAGAAATAAGTATCTTACAACATACAAAAACAGAGAATCAAGCCTTAAGAGAGATTATCAGTATTCAGCAAGAACAAGAATTTAAATTAATTTTAACAAATATAATAGGCATAGATAGTTATCAAGATTCTATTTTGATTGATAAAGGTTCAGAAGACGGAATTTTAGAAAATATGCCGGTGATAAATTCACAGAAAGTTCTTTTCGGAAAAGTTTTTAAAGTTTACAAAAGTTTTTCAAAAGTAATGTTAATTTCTAATCAAAGTAATGTTTTGGACATTAAAATACAAAAAGATGATACAATATCTCCTCCAATTTACGGAGCCGTAAGAGGAGAAGGTAATTTTACAGCAATTTTAGACATAGTTCCCTTAGATCGTGAAATAAAAAATAACGATATATTAATAACATCTTCACTAGAAGGCACTTTTCCAAGAAACCTTTTGGTCGGAAAAATCACAGAGGTTCGCAAAGATGATTTAAAACCATTTCAAACCGCAAAAATTGAATTATTTTTTAATTTAAAACAGATAAATAAATTATTTATTATAGGCGACTATAAAGTAGAATAATAATAGATGTGGCTGAGATTATTAATTATATTTTTATTATTTGGTTTACTGGTAATATTACAAAGTAGTTTTTTAGTACATTTTCGTATAATGGGAGCTAATATAAACTTAATTTTTATTTTATTTTATTTAATAGTTTTTTTTGAAGAGTCGCAAAAATATATTCAAGGGATCTTTTCAGCTATAATAGCTGGATTTTTTTTGGACGCCTTTTCGTCATTTTATTTTGGAATATCACTTATCTATTTATTAATTGTTGTCTTTATCTTAAAGTATATTATTTATTTATTACATCAAAAAAGAGGCGCGTATCCGATTGTTTATTTTATTCCTCTATTTGTCTTATCTTTTATTATTTATAATTTATTGTTAATGATTACTATTTACTTTTTAAGTTCACCTCATATAGCGCCTGTTGTGAGTTTAATTTTTTTAGTTAAAATAGTTTATAATCTAATTTTTGCTCTTTTCGGGTTTTACATCTATAAAAGTTTTAAGTTATATAGACTTAAAAAATAAATAAATTAAAGTAAAAGTTTATAATGTTTGATTCTCATTACAGAGTAAAAAATTCAGTCGGAGATATAGAAACTCACGAGGTTTTTTTAGATAATTTAGCAAAAAGAAAGGAAGAGGAGTTGGGTATTTCAGAAAAAAAATTAGAAGTGCTTTTAAAAGAAAGGATAATTTATGCAATTTTTATTATTTTTTTATTATCGGTATCATTCTTTTTTGTAAAAACTTTTTATTTGCAAGTGGTTGAGGGTAAAAAACTTTTTATCTCTGCTCAAAACAATAAAGGAAGAATTAGTTTAATAAGACCAGAAAGAGGAATAATATACGATAGAAATCTAAAAAAACTAGTTTCAAATTCACCAGTTTTTGATTTAATTTGTGATAGAAGAAATTTTAATTCTTCTTCATCTGAAGCTGTTAAAAATATTGAAGATCTTGCTATTATTATGGGCAAAGATCCAGAAATTTTAAAAAAAGAAATTGAAACATCAATAGAATCACAAATTATAATTTTTCAAAATATTCCCCATGAAAACCTACTTGTTTTAGAAACAAGGATTAATGAATTTCCAGGATGTAAAATTGAAAAAAATACAGTTAGGGACTATGCTTTTGGTGAATCTTTTTCTCACATATTAGGTTATACTGGCAGAATTAATCAAGCTGAACTAGATAATTCCAGTGATTATACGGTTAACGACTATATTGGTAAACAAGGAATTGAAAGATCTTACGAGAATTTTTTAAGGGGAACCCCTGGTAAATTTGAAGAAGAAAAAAATGTCGTAGGTGTAAAATTTAACGAAAAAATATTATTAGAACCAAAATCCGGTAAAAACATAGTTTTATCTATAGATTTAGATCTTCAAAATAAAATTTATGATGAATTAAAAAAAGGAATTGAAAAAGTAGGAGCAAAAAAAGGAGCAGCCGTTGCTATGGATCCTAAAACTGGTAAAATTTTATCATTAGTTTCTTATCCTTCTTATGATGGCAATCTTTTTTCAAAAGGCATTTCTCAGGAAGAATTTGATAAAATACAAAATAATCCGGCAAATTCTTTATTTAATAGGGTTTTGTCTGCGCAATATCCAGTAGGGTCCACAATAAAACCGTTTATTGCCGCAGGCGCTTTACAGGAAAAATCAATTTCTCCAGATAAAAAAATATTAGATAATGGCTTTATTGAAATTCGCAGTAAGTATGACCCCAGTGTAGTTTACCGATTTTCTGGAATAGAACCTAAAGGTTGGGTAGATGTTAGAAAGGCTATTGCAGTTTCTTCAAACATTTATTTTTATACTGTTGGTGGCGGCTATGGCGACCAGCAAGGTTTGGGGCCAACGAGAATTAAAAAATATCTTGAACTTTTTGGATGGGGCGAAAAAACAGGAATTGATATTCCAAGTGAGTTCAAGGGTTTTATACCTTCTCCTGAATGGAAAAAACAAACTAAGAATGAATCATGGTGGGACGGTGATACATACAACCTTTCTATTGGACAATCAGATCTTAAAGTAACTCCCTTACAAGTTGCAACAGCTTATAGTTCAATAGCTAATGGCGGAACATTATATAAACCTCAAATTGTTCAAAAAATTACGATCGTATCAGAAGAAAAGCCCGTAACTATTCAAGAGTTTAAACCAGAAATTATAAGGGACAATTTTATTGATTCAAAAAATCTGCAAATTGTGAAAGAGGGAATGAGAGATGGCGTACTTTACGGTTCTTCTGTAACTTTAAATAGTTTGCCAATAGAAGTTGCATCAAAAACAGGTACTGCTGAATCTTCTCGAAAAGGATATTATAATGCCTGGGTTTCGACTTTTGCTCCATACGGAAATCCAGAAATAGTTTTAGTAACAACAATTGAGGATGTGCAAGGTTTGGGGGCCACAACTTTACCAATCGCAAAGGAAATTTTAAGGTGGTATTTTTCTCAAAAATAAGATAATATAATCAATAGACTTGTAATATATGCCAACAATAGAAGAACTAAAAAAAGTAAGAATTCAAAAATTAAAATCTTTGGAAAAAGCTGGGCTTTTGGCATATCCATCAGAAACAAAAAGAACTAATTTAGTAAGTGATGTTTTAGATAATTTTTCTAAATTATCAAAGGCTAAAAAAAATATAGTGTTAGTTGGAAGAATAATGGCACTGAGGGGGCATGGAGGAGCAACTTTTTTGGATATAGACGATGGTTCAAGTAAAATACAAGCAATTTTAAAAGAAGACAAATTAGGTGAAAAAGGTTATAAATTTTTTATAGATCATTTTGATATAGGCGATTTTATTGAAATAAAAGGCGTTCTTTTTACAACCAAAAGAGGGGAAAAAACAATTGAAGCGGATGATTACAAAATGCTTGCCAAGTCGCTTTCGCCTTTGCCTGAAAAATGGCATGGCTTACAAGACATTGAAGAAAAGTTAAGAAAAAGATATTTGGATATTTTATTTAATCCAGAAGTCAAGGAAATGGTAAAAAAAAGAGCTGTTTTTTGGAATTCTATGCGAGAGTTTTTAATGGAAAAAGGATTTTTAGAAGTTGAAACGCCAGTTTTAGAAACAACAACTGGTGGAGCTGATGCCAAAGCTTTTGAAACTCACCATAATGCTTTAAATTTAGATGTATATTTACGAATTTCAATGGGCGAACTTTGGCAAAAAAAATTAATGGTTGCTGGTTTTGAAAAAACATTTGAAATAGGCAGACAATTTAGGAACGAGGGCATGGATGCTGAGCATCTGCAAGATTATACTCAAATGGAATTTTATTGGGCATACGCTAATTATAAACAAGGGATGAAGTTAGTTGAAGAATTATATAAATATGTCATTAAAAAAACATTTGGCACTTTAAAGTTTCATTTAAATAGAGATTTTTCCGCCAAAGGCGGACCAGCCTCTGGCTGGAATATTGATTTTGGTAAAAAATGGGAAATTTATGATTATCGTACAATTGTAAATAAATATGCAAAAATAGATATTTTTGAGGCAAGTTTACCTGAAATGGAAAAACAACTAGTAAAACTTGGCATTACTTATGATAAAAACGGTTTCAATAAAACACGAGCGATTGATAATTTATGGAAATACTGCAGAAAAAATATTGTAGGACCTGGTTTTTTAATAAATTTACCAACAGATGTTTTGCCACTTGCCAAAAAAACTGAAAATACAAAAATAGTAGAAGCTTTTCAAGTAATATTAGCTGGTTCTGAAAATGGAAAAGGATATTCAGAGTTAAATGATCCAATTGATCAAGCTGAAAGATTTACTGAACAACAAAAGTTACGTGAAGCTGGCGATCAAGAAGCTCAAATGTTTGACCATGATTTTGTGGAAGCGTTGGAATATGGAATGCCTCCAACTTGCGGATTTGGGGTTTCAGAAAGATTATTTAGCTTTTTAATGGATAAACCAGTTCGCGAGTGCCAAATTTTTCCGTTAATGAGGCCTAAATAAATTATTCACTTAAAACATGTTAGATATTAATTTTATTCGGCAGAATCCAGATAAAGTAAAAGAGGCCTGCGAAAACAAGCAGGTCAAAGTTGATGTAGATAAATTATTAGAATTAGATAAAAAGAAAAGAGGATTAATGACCGAGATAGAAACTTTAAGGGCAGAACAAAATAAAATCAGCAGAGAGGGTAAAGAAAATAATGTTTTAATAACTCAAGCAAAAGAAATAAAAGAAAAAATTAAAGAGTTAGAACCCGAGCTTAAAAATACAGAAGAAGAAATTTATAACTTGATGTTAAGAGTTCCTAATATTCCATTTGACGATGTACCGGTTGGAAAAGATGATTCAGAAAATATTGTTTTAAGAAAAGTCGGTAAAATTACTGAATTTAAATTTTTACCAAAAGATTATTTAGAAATAGGAGAAAAATTAAACATAATTGATGTGGAAAGATCAGCTAAAGTTTCTGGCGCAAGATTTTGCTATTTAAAGGGGAAACTTGTTTTAATGGAATTTGCCATTGTAAAACTTGTTTTTGATTTATTGATTAAAAAGGGTTTCAATCCGGTTATGCCGCCAGTAATGTTAAAAGAAGAAATGGCAAGGGGGACTGGCTATTTTGAAGCTTCAGATAAAGAGCAAGCCTATTTTTTACCACAAGACAATATGTTTTTGGTAGGAACATCAGAGCAATCATTAGTAGCCATGCACGCCAGGGAAGTATTTGAAGAAAAAGATCTGCCAAAAAGATATATTGGATTTTCAACATGTTTTCGCAGAGAAGCTGGTTCTTATGGAAAGGATACAAAAGGAATTTTAAGAGTGCATCAATTTGATAAATTAGAAATGGTTGTTTTTTGCAAACCAGATGATTCTATAAAGGAGCACAAATTACTTTTATCTTTACAAGAAGAGCTGATGAAAGCTTTAAAATTACCTTATCAAGTAATTAGTATCTGTAGTGGAGATATGGGCAGGCCGGCAGCTGCACAATATGATATTGAAACATGGATACCGTCTGAAAAGAAATATAGAGAAACTCACTCAAGTTCAAACTGTACAGATTATCAAGCTAGAAATCTTGATATTAGATACAAAGATAAAACCGGGAAATTAAATTTTGTTCACACGCTAAATGGAACGGCTTTTGCAATAGGAAGAATACTTATTACTATAATCGAAAATTATCAACAGAAAGACGGTAGTATTAAAGTTCCAGTAGTTTTACAAAAATATATGGGAACTAAAATTGTAAAATGATAGAACAGAAACTTTTTGTTAAAAATCTTGAAATAAATTATAAAGTTTTTGGAAAGAGAATACCCTTCGATACGACTCAGGGCAAAACTCTCTTAGTTTTGCATGGTTGGGGGTCTAGCTCTGACAGATGGCATAAAATTGGACAAGCACTTTCAGAAAAGGGTTTTTATGTAATTATTCCCGATATGCCCGGCTTTGGGCAAAGCGAAACTCCCAAAACACCGTGGAACTTTAATAATTATGTCGGTTTTGTTCAAGAATTTACTAAAATTTTAAATCTGAAAAATTTTTCTTTATTGGGGCATTCTTTTGGTGGAGCAATAGCAGTTAAGATTGCTGTAGATTCTCCCCAAAAAATAAATAAACTGTTTTTAGTGGCTTGTGCCTATATGAGAAGAAAAACAGTACTCAAAAAAGTTTTAGCTAAAATATCAAAAGTTGTAAGAGTTTTTTCTTTTTTACCTTATTATTTATTAGTAAGAAAAGTTTTCTATAAATTTATTATTAAAAAAAGCGATTATATTTATACAAAAGGAATAATGAAAGAAACTTATTTAAAAATAATATCAGAAGATTTATCACACCATTTATCTTTTATCAAGGTGCCCACCATTATTATTTGGGGCAACAAGGATGAATCTACACCAATTGAAAATGCTTATTTTATAAATAAAAAAATAAGTAATTCAAAATTAATAATTATTCCTGACGCCGATCATAATTTAAACCAAAAAGCACCAGAAATTTTGTCTGAAAAAGTTTTAGAGAATTTATAATTAGTAATTTTGCAGAAAATAATTTTTTTGCTTCTTGATCAAATATGTTTTTAATCTTAAGTGTTCTTTGGTTTATTAGAACATTAAAGTACATTTTTTTCTGGCTCTATTTATGGCAATTAAAAGAATACCACATTGGCCGTTTTTTGGATCACTTTAAAACTCAAAAAGGACATAAATTAGCTTTAAACTCGTTACAAAATTTTAAAATATTATTAGCCATACTTTTTCTTTTAGATAATATTATTTTTATTTGGGTTTTACTTTTAGTTTATTTCGTTGAGTCGTTTCTGTTTTTTAAAGCGATTTTCAATAGAAAAGCTCTAAAGCCAAAGTTAACTAAAAAAACAGTCTTTTTAATATTATTTTCTTTTTTAGTAGTAGTTTTATTCCCGATAGTTTTATATATATTAGGCCAGAGTATTGTCCAGTTTTCTTTATATCTTTTATTTTTTGATATTTTAACGCCATTGATTGTTACTGTACTCGTTTTTTTATTTCAGCCATTAGTTATATTACTAAGAAACAACATTATAAGAAAAGCAAAAAATAAAATTAAAAATTTAAAATTAAAAACTGGTGGCCCCATTATTGTGGGCATCACGGGGAGTTATGGGAAAACTTCAACTAAAGAATTTTTATCTACAATTCTTTCGTATAAATTTAATGTTTTAAAAACAAAAGATCATCAAAATTCTGAGATTGGAATTTCAAGATGCATTATAAAAAATTTAAATAAAAATCACGAGATTTTTGTGGTTGAAATGGGGTCTTATAAAAAAGGCGGGATAAAATTATTATCTGATATTGTAGTGCCCGAAATCGGAATTGTTACAGGAGTTAATGAACAGCACTTAGCTCTTTTTGGTTCGTTAGATAATTTACTTTCAGCTGAAGGTGGTAGGGAATTGGCAGATGCATTGCCAAAAGATGGTTTTTTAGTTTTGAATGGCGACAATAAATATTGTTTAGATTTATACAAAAAAACCGATATAAAAAAGAAAGTTTACACACTCCTAAAAGATAAAATAGACTCCGATATGTGGACAGATGAAATTACAGTAAAAAAAAATTGCGTTTCTTTTGTAACTTTAACTAAAGAAAAAGAAATGATTTCATTTAATGTAGATGTTTTAGGCAAGCAAAATATTCAAAATATTTTAGCAGCTATTTTGGTGGCTAGGCATTTGGGCATGAGTTTTGATGAAATTATTAAAGCTTCAAAAAATATTAAACAAGAACAATCTGGCATATTATTAAAAAACGGCAAACACGGAATTAATATAATAGATTCTTCTTATTCTTCAAATTCAGATGGAGTTATTGCTGACTTAGAATATTTAAGTATTTTTCCTAAAAAGAAGGCTATAATTATGCCCTGTTTGATTGAGCTAGGTGAAAAATCGGTAGAAATTCACCAAAAAATAGGTAGAAAAATAGGTAAAATATGTGATTTAGCAATAATTACAACTAGAGAAATGTTTGAAGAAATTAAGAAAGGAGCTATTGAATCGGGTATGAAAGAAAAAAATATTATATTTTGCGAGAATCCAAACGAAATATTAACAAGAATATCAATTTTTTTTACAAGTGGAGATACAGTGCTTTTAGAAGGCAGAGTGCCAGAAAAATTAATTTCTAAAATATTTAAGTAATAATATAAATGATTTTTAAAAACCGCTTTAGACCAATTTCTATATCTTTGTCTCCAAATATCCAAAAAAACGATGTAACTTTGGTTTTAAAACTATTTTTTTGTCCATGGAAATGGAAACGCGGAAATTCCATAAAAGAACTAGAAAATAATTTTAAAAAATATATCGGCGTAAAATACGCTTTTTCTTTTAATAGTGGACGAAGTGCTCTTTATGCAATTTTAAAAACGCTTAATTTACCAAAAGACACAGAAGTTTTATTACAAGCTTTTACTTGTAACGCCGCGGTAAATCCTATTTTATGGCAAGGCTTAAGTCCTATTTATGTAGATTGCGATGAAAAGTCTTTTAATATAAACATCGATGACTTAAAGAGTAAAATTAATACTAAAACCAGAGTATTAATGGTTCAGCATACATTTGGTTTGCCAGCAAATATGGATGAGATAAATCTTATTGTGCGACAAAGTAGATTGATTTTAATTGAAGATTGCGCTCATGCTCTTGGGGCAGAATATAAAAATCAAAAAGTTGGTTCGTTTGGCAAAGCCGGGTTTTTTAGTTTTTCCCGTGACAAGATTATTTCTTCTGTTTATGGCGGAATGGTTGTTACTAATGACTCTTTGCTCGCCGAAAAAATCAAACAAGTTCAGAATGAGTTTGGCATACCAAGCTATTTTTGGATATTACAGCAGTTATTACATCCGATTTTATTAAACTTTATAATTTTACCGATTTATAATTTTTTAGATTTAGGAAAACTTTTTTTAGTTTTATCTCAATGGTTCCATATTTTATCAAAAGCGGTGCATTATAAAGAAAAAAGGGGATTACGGCCTAATTATTTTCCAAAAGCCCTACCAAATGCATTGGCTATAATGGCGCACAATCAATTTAATAAATTAAAAAAATTTAACGAGCATCGTAAGATAATTTCAGATTTTTATTATCAAGAGTTAAAAGATACTCAATTTATTTTACCAGAACCCTTGAACGAAGCTCAGGGCAAGAAAAATATATTTTTAAGATTTGCTATAAAGCATCCAAAGGCTCATGAAATTATTTATGATGCTTGGCATAATGAAAATATACTATTGGGCGATTGGTATACAACAGTTATAGCTCCGGGCGACACAAAATTAGATCAAATGCATTATAAGATAGGAAGTTGCCTTGTAGCCGAAAAATTATCAAAAATAACTTTAAATCTACCGACCCATATAAACATTTCAATGAAAGACGCCCAAAGAGTTGTTAAATTTTTAAAAAAATTTGCATGAAAAAAGCCGGCGACGAATCGCGCGGCTATAGGTAGGAGAAATGATTAGCCTTTTGGGTGGGTTTTATCCCACAGTCTGTCAAAGACCTCTCTCGTTCTCTTTTCATAGTAAGGGGAAAACCCCGCTAAAGTAAGAACGATAAGGTCTCTGAATAATGGTTTCATATCTCTGAAAGTAACATAGGCAGATACGAAGTAAATCATTGAAACGATAAGAAACGCAAGTGCGACAGAAATCAAAAGTGCCATGCTATTCTCCTTAAAAGAATTCTCTATCGCGAAATACGAGTAGAGATAGGTGATTTACCTATAACTTAATTATAGTACAATCAAGTATCATTGTCAATGGTAGATATGTTTTAAACTTATTAAACTAGGTATACAATAATAAAGATGGAAA
>CAYHHX010000015.1:0-11537 GCA_964356545.1 uncultured Candidatus Saccharibacteria bacterium
GTAAAAACTTCTGATGGAAAAACTATTGTAAAAATAAAAGAAGCGCGCCTCTACAAAATTATTCAAGGCAATCAATCAGAAACACACTTTCTTAAATTCATTATTCAAGAACCAGGGCTTAAGGCATTTACCTTCACTTTTGGTTAACTCCAAATTCGTTTCCGCTTTCAAAAGACTTTGAGTGAAGTCGTCAATATACTCAGATAATAAAAGAGCTTCTAGCGAAAAAACTTCGCCGAAGGCTTAATGTGTCAAGAGAAATGAATTAATTGATTTTTATAGTTTCGAGTGATAAACTTGGGGAAGGAATTTTAGTTAGTACTTTTCACAATTTGCCGAAATAGTTCAGTGGTAGAACACTACTTTCGTAAAGTAGGAACGTGGGTTCGATTCCCGCCTTCGGCTCCAGTTTTGTAGAAAAAGGTTTTTTTACTAGGTTATCCAAAAGAAAAAGCCGCCCACCGAAATGCATTTGCAATCCGATGGGCGGTATGGTTATGCGAGTTGCCATTGGAGTTTGTCACCAGCACGAAAAGGAACGACGCTTCCAATCTGTTCAGGTACAACCCACTCCGATTTTATGAGTGAGATGGTGCCGTCGTTGAGAGGAAGCCCATAGAACTCCGCGCCGAATCGCGAGGTGAAATTTTCGAGACGATCGAGACACTCCGCCTTTTCGAAAACTTCCCCAAGTATTTGCGGAAGTACTGGTGCTGTGTACACGCCACACGCTCCTTTCGCGCACTCTTTCTTCTCTCGCGGATGAGGCGCGGTGTCCGATCCAAGAAAAAACTTCGGATCGCCACTTGTCGCCGCCACGATTAGCTCATCGCGGTCATCGAAGTCCTTCGGTATTGGCATACAACCATGGTGCGGTTGGATTCCGTAGCCGACGACATCGTTCAGCGTCAAACAGAGATGATGCGCAGTAATTGTTGCCGCGACATTTTTCCCGAGTTGTCGGACATTCTCAACTCCGACGCGCGTGGAGACGTGTTCGAGCACTATCTTCAGGTTCGGAAACCTCTCCGCCAATTTGAAAAGTGTCGGTAGAAAAACTTCCTCCCGTTTTGTCACTAGCGTGTGCTCGCGATCAAGTTCGCCGTGAATGAGCAGGAGCATACCAACATCTTGCATCGCCCGAAAAGTTTCCGAGATTTTTTCGCTATCAAAATCTCGAAGTCCCTCGTCGGAATTAGTCGTAACTCCGAGAGGATACACCTTTCCGGCAACAGCACCTGCACGGTGCGCTTTCTCGATTATCTTCGGCGTTGTGTTGTCTCTGATCTCGATGGTCATGAGCGGCTCGAACGGATACCGATTTGGCATTTCGTCGAGCGCGCGCCTGATCTCATCCCGATACCAGAAGATGTCGTCTCCCGTGAGAATGGCACGCGGTCTAGTGTTCGGCATTGCGATTCCTCGACTTGCGTATTGCGCCGTGAACGGTAGCACCTCTTTCAGAAGCGAACCGATTCTGAAATGGCAATGCATGTCGTCCAGACGACGCAGGGTAATTCTATCGTTCATGTGTTACCTCCTATTCAGTTGTTTAAGAGCTATTTCTATGATAAGGTTACCAGTTTTATGAAGAAAATTCAATGTTTTTCTTAGGGTCTTTTTTTGTTTTCAAAATTATGATAAATTAAAGTAACAGTATAACAGATAAAATAGATGATTGAAAAAGTTAGTAAAATTGAAGAGTTAAAAAATAAACTCCATCATTTGATGGACTGTCTTTGATATTGAAGAAAAAGAAAAAAGATTAAAATTTTTAGAAAGTAAAACAAATATTCCTGATTTTTGGCAAGATACAGAAACAGCCACACAAACTCAGCAGGAAATATCGGTCGTAAAAGAAGAAATAGAGAATATTGAAAAAATAAAAGAAGAATTAGATGAAGTAGAAGAGTTAGAAAAAATAGCCGGAGGCGATGAAAAAATGGCGTTAGAATTAAAAGCAAAATATGAAGAATTAGAAAAGGCTCTTAAAAAACAGGAAATAAAAACTTTTCTTTCTGGAGAATACGATAAAAATAATGCAATTTTAGAAATATTTTCTGGTGCAGGCGGACAAGATTCACAAGATTGGGCAACAATGCTTATGAGAATGTATGAAAGATACTGCGCAAAAAAGGGATTTGAAGTATTTGTTTTGCACCAATCATTTGGAGAAGCAGGCGGACCAGAAGGAAGAATAGGTATAAAATCAGTAACTATAGAAATAAAAGGAAGTTATGCATATGGTATTTTAAAAAAAGAAACAGGAGTGCACAGATTAGTAAGAATTTCTCCTTTTTCGGCTCAAAAACTTCGCCATACTTCTTTTGTTTTAGTGGAGGTTTTACCAGAAATTAAAGAAAGAGATATTAAAATCGAAATAAAACCAGAAGATTTAAGGGTAGACACATTTCGAGCTTCCGGCCCCGGTGGCCAATATGTTAATAAAAGGGAATCTGCAATAAGAATTACACATTTAGCGACAGGTATTACGGTTTCATCGCAATCAGAAAGATTACAGGGTAAAAATAGGGAAAACGCAATGAAAGTTTTGTACGCTAAGCTTTATGCCTTTGGAGAATCACAGCACAATAAAAAAATAAAAGAAATAAAAGGTAATGCAATTTCAGCCAGTTGGGGCAATCAAATCAGATCTTATGTTTTGCATCCATATAAATTAGTAAAAGATTTAAGAACGCAAGTTGAGACTTCTGATACAGAGGGAGTTTTGAATGGGGAATTAGACGAATTTTTGGAAGCAGAAATTAAGATTATTTAAAATGATTAAATTTAAAAATGTTACAAAAGTTTATTCTTCAAGCACAGTTGTTTTAGAAAACGTTTCTTTTGAAGTAGAAAAAGGAGAATTTGTTTCTATTGTTGGTAAGTCTGGAGCAGGCAAGACAACTTTGATAAAATTACTTTTAGGATTTGAAACACCAACTTCTGGCGAAATTTATTTTCAAAGTACAAATATCAATGAAACATCGGCCCAAGAACTTCAAAAAATGAGAAGAAAAATAGGGAGCATTTTTCAAGACTACAAACTTTTTAATGGAAAAACTGTTTATGAAAATGTTGCTTATATCTTGGCAGTAGAGGGCAATGAAAATGAAAAAATAGCCAGAGAAGTGCCGAAAATACTTGATATAATTGGGCTTTCAGAAAAGATGAATAATTTTCCAAATGAGCTTTCTGGTGGAGAACAGCAAAGATTGGCAATTGCCAGGGCTTTGGTTAATCATCCAGATGTTATTGTGGCCGATGAACCAACTGGTAATCTTGACCCTTATAACACCTATGAAGTTATTTCTCTTTTAGAAAAAATAAATAAGGCTGGTAAAACAGTTATTTTATCAACACACGACAGAGAAATAATAAATAAATTAGGAAAACGAGTTATCACTATAGAAAACGGAAAAGTTATAAGAGATGAAAAAAGAGGTCGTTTCATTATTTAATTCTGTAGAAAATAATATATGTTAACCAATTTTAAAAGAGTTATTAAATTTGCATTTACAGATTTTTGGAGAAATAAAGGAATTAGTTTAGCCGCTATTTTTGTTTTGGTTATAACTATTATATTAGTAACTGGACTTTTCTTCTTTCAGGGGATTAGTCAATACTTAGTTTCAGAAGTTCAAGATAAAATCGATATTACGGCTTACTTTAAAGAAGACGCATCAGAAGATGATATTTTAAAAGTTAAAAATGAAATTTTAAAAATGTCTCCTGACATTAAAAAAATTGAATATGTTTCAAAAGATGATGCCTTAGAAATATTTACTAAAAAACATAAAGACAATAGTGTTTTTTCAAAAGCGTTAGAAGAGGTGGGGCAAAATCCATTTTTACCATCATTAAACATAACAACAACGGGCTCTGCTTTGCAGTATGAACAGATTTCAAATATTTTACAAACAGACAATTACAGCGCCTTTATTGATAAAGTTGATTTTTCTCAGAAAAAAGATACAATTGAAAAGGTTTTTGCTATAACCTCTAGTATTAATGCGTTTGGTTTAATTTTGGGGATAATTTTAGTTATTGTTGCCATATTGGTTGTTTTTAATACAATAAAGCTTACTGTTGAAGGTTCAAAAAATGAAATTAGCACCATGAGAATAGTTGGCGCATCAAATTGGTTTATTCGAGGTCCTTTTATTGTTCAGGGCGCTATTTATGGATTAATTGCTTTTGTAATTTGTTTTGTAATTTCTGCCTTTTCTGCTTATTTTTTATCTTCAAAGATAGGAGTGGCATTGCCGGGTTTTAATACATTTCACTATTTTTTATCTAACTTTTGGATTTTTACTTTAATACAACTGGGCTTTGGAGTGGGATTAGGAATGATTTCAAGTTTTATTGTAGTAAAAAAATATTTAGAAGTATAAATATTGCGGGATCGTCTAATGGTAGGACAACAGATTCTGGATCTGTTTATCTTGGTTCGAGTCCAAGTCCCGCAGCAATTTGAAAAAAATAAAGCGTATTGCATATGTTTTATTTTTTTCAAACTCTTGTTTGGACTCGAACTAAACAAAGGGGGTCGGGGAAATTGGGTATTTCCCCGTGTAGGAAATTATTCAAAACCGAGGGTTTTGAAAGAGGAGCGGAGCGACGACTGGTTCTAGCGAAGCGGAGTCCAAGTCCCGCAGCTTTACAGGGAAGTATCGAGTTACCAGAGAGAACAGCAAAGATGCAGAGTTATCATTTTTAAAAAGTCAAAATATATGACTTTCAAAGACTTTTATAAAAGAGAAAAGCACATCATCTTGCGTGGCCAATCGCGTAGATTTAGAGTTATTAAATATATTATAATATTTAGCATCGCATTTGGTATCTATGTATGGAAAGACTTGACTACAGTAGGCTTTTTATTAATATTTTTTAGTATAATAGCAATAATAGTCCACTTCTTTTTCCGATGGAAAACTAAGGCCTGGACAAAATCTTGGGGACCATACAAACAAATTACTTTAAACAATGAGTAATTTTAAATGAAATTATCACGACCAAGATGCCTCAACTCAATAGAGTAGAAAAACCCTTATTTGTTTCTGAATACATGGTTCTCGCCCAGCGGGGCGAGGCTCGCTCAATAATGAGTGAATAGACCGAGAAACACAGCAGTCGTGTTGGGAATTTTTGTTTATAGTATAAGAAACCAATATTTATGTTTAAAAAACTTAAAAATCGATATTTTATTATCCGCCACGGAGAAAGCAAAGCAAATGTTGCTCACATCCTTTTAAGTCATCCCAAAGAGGGAACTGTGAGTTATGGGCTTTCGCTAAAAGGGGAAAAGCAGGTCAAGGTTTCTATTTCAAAAAATAAGAGAAATAAAGTACTGGACTCCGATGTTCTTATTTATTCCTCTGATTTTTTACGAGCAAAAGAAACCGCAGAAATTGCTAAAAAAATACTTGGCGTCAAAAAAATTAACTTTCATAAAAACCTGCGAGAACGGTATTTTGGTAAATATGATAAAACTTCGTTGGATAACATCAAGATAGCATGGACACACGATGAAAAAAATCCAAACCATAAACATAAAGGAGTTGAAAGCCCTAATAAGGTTTTAAAAAGAACTCTTGCACTTATCACTCAATTAGAAAAGAAATACAGGGGAAAGAAAATACTCCTCGTTTCTCACGGGGATGTATTACAAATTCTGCATACTCACGCTTCGGGTAAACCCGTAAGCCGGCACAGACACATAACTCATTTGGAAACTGCCGAGATTAGGGAGCTTGTTTTTTAATACATTTCATATTACTATAACAACAATCACACATTCGCCCTTTACCAACTAAATAAGGAGATAATCTGTGAACCCAGAACTGCCAGACCAACAGAGCTTTCGGGACGAGTATAAACTGGTGTTTGAAGGATATAAATTAAAAACTGACCCCACTAACCGCAAAGGAGAAAATCCATGCAACAGGCTCCTCAAATCCGCGATGATTCCATGACCCAGGAGTTCTTCGCCTTCCTTGACCAGAGAGAAAAGGTCAGCAACTGGTTTTTGGCGGTTTACATTATCGCCATCCTTTTACTGACGGTCATCGGTGGCATTGCCTTGCTCTCGTAGCACGGACTCCTGCCACCGACAGAGCGAAGCTAATCACTTCGCTTTTTTTTGTAAAAATGAGTTAGAATGAATCCATAATAATGGCTCTAATATTTTCCAAAGCCCACAGCATTTCGGCAAGCTCATTTCATTCGCTTCGCTCACATAAACTATAAAAAATTAATGGCGACTTGAATAAAATTTCGTAACCTATTCGACATTTAACCAATAACCTGGTATAAGTAGGTAAATCATTCGCTCCTTAACAACCAGTTTCCCAGAAAGGAAAAATCTCAATGACAAATGACGAGCGGGCAATGTACACGGGAATGGCGATTTCCCGCAACACCGAAGTTACCCTGCGTTGGTCTCGGACTCAGATGTTTATGCTCATCAACTCGGCTCTATTTACGCTCCTTTTCACAAAGGACGCAGGGCTATGGTTGTTTGCTGGTCTGGGTTTTTTCGGGGTAATTATTGGAGTCATCTGGTTCCTAATTAACCGAAAAACCCAGCAATGGGTTGATTACTGGCAGACACGCCTCGCCCAAATCACCCACACAGACGAGCCAAACATGGGTACGGTCAATGTGTTCGTTGGAGCCGAGTGGGACAAAATCAATAAGGGAGCAACTTTCTATAAGCTTCTGTACATCTTGCCCATTCTGTTTGGAGCTTTGTGGATTTCCATCTTCGTCTTCTCGTTCACCAAACTCTAATGGAGGTAACTATGTTCAAGAAAATCACTTGGGATGTCGTGCTTCTGTATGGCTCACTTTTGGTGCTGGGCTTGGTCGCAATCATCGTTGTTGCGGTCAATCATAACAACCCAACACTGGGAGACTCCACGCCTGTACTTGCACTCGGCTGCGGGCTCATCACTGCGTCGGTAGTTGGAGCTTTACACTTCCTATTTTCGAAAGAAGAAGGGGGGACTAAAGCCAGCCAACCCGCCGAAAGAGAAGTAAAATGAACTGACTGCTTTCCACTGAAAGTAATCGTTCAAATCAACAAAGCCCTTTGGGTAACACCACTGGGCTTCTTTTTATTTATAAAATTTTGTTAGAACAATGCCATTCGATACGAAGCGAATGGCATGCGGAGGTTGTAAAGTAATAGTTAATTTTTAAAATGAAAAAACCCAGGGGTTGTTATGCCCGAGGGTATGTGATTTGAGGTGTTGGATAGTTACTTTTTCACTTTTCCGCAGATTTTACATCGGCCATTTATGAATTCATGTTTTTGTTTAAGCTCTTCGCATGGCCACCTTGAGTGCAAAAAGAAATTATCGTCTTTACTATTTAGGATCCACACACTCAAACCCAGAATGGTAAAAATCAAAAGAGCAAGAACAACATTCCAAAACATTTCATTTCTCCTGATTAGTGAAAAACATCTACACCCTGTATTAAATATAACATTTTACATTGATAAAATCAATTTTTTATGGAAATTTTATGTCAATTACTCTAATTTCAGTAAAATCAAATATATCAAACTCGTAATTATAAAAATGGAAAATATGCTAATAGTAATTTATAATTAATAATGACTAGAAACAAAACAGCAACAACAAGATGTGCTTGGCCAGGTAGTAATCCGCTCTTGGTTGATTACCACGATAAAGAGTGGGGTATTCCGGTGCATAATGACAGAGTACTTTTTGAATTTCTAATTTTAGAGGGCGCACAAGCCGGACTTACATGGCAAACTGTTTTGAATAAACGTAAAAATTATCACAAAGCGCTCAATGGCTTTAATGTCAAAAAAGTTGCTAGTTATGGAGTCAAAGATGTAGAACGATTACTCGCAGATGCAGGTATCATTCGTAATCGACTTAAGATTGCGGCGACCATCCAGAACGCAAAAAAGTTTTTGGAGGTTCAAAAAGAATTTGGCTCTTTTGATAAATATATCTGGCATTTCGTAGATGGTAAACCAATAAATCATAGAATTAAGTTAACGAAAGATATCCAGGCCACCACGAAAGAATCCGACACAATGAGTAAAGATTTATTAAAACGTGGCTTTAAGTTTGTCGGCTCAACCATTTGCTATGCTTTCATGCAAGCCATGGGAATGGTCAATGATCATCAGACAGATTGTTTTCGGTATGCTATAATAAAATCAAAACAAAAAGATCGAATATAAACTAAATGGGGCATTGGATAGAATAAGCAAAGAAAATAGTAGCAGGCTGGTTGGTTTGGTTTTGATTTTAACTCGCGAATTAAATCCAGAGCTAATTTAATCAGCCCAAGAGTTCTTTCAAGGAGAAAGCGATGTATAGATTAAAGGAGAAAGTGATATCTAGGTCTATCATTGTTGATGTTCGCACTTTTCAATGCATTAGTTGCCTAAGGATAAAGATGTCTCAATACGGAGAGTGGAGATTCTGTGGTCTATTACTACTATACGCTAAATATAGGACTTGCTCTAAGTGCAAAAAACAATTAAAGAAAAGATATTACTAAAAAAAGGGAGGGGTAATTTAATACTTTAAACTACGAGAGTTAAAGTAAATTATCCCTCCCTCACCACTTTAAAAAACTATGTTAAGCAAGTAAATTAAAAATTGTAATATTTTACATTGGTAATATAAAATAAAAGCTGCTTCCTATGTTTTCCTCTGAGGCAACTCCAACGAATCCTTTATGAGCCTGGATAATTCCTTTTACAACGACGAGCCCTAAGCCGGTCCCTTTTTTCTCGCGTTCTTTTATAGCTAATCCAAATTGTTTAAATTTAATAAAAAGTTGAGCAATTTTATCTTGGGAAAGGCCCATTCCATAATCTGTGACAGCCACAATTAATGAATCTGGCAGATTAGCAATATTCTGCGAATTTTTATTTAAAAACCATTTTATTCCAGCCGATTTAGCTTCTTTAGATATATCTTGCTCTTTTTTATGAAGTAACGCCTGAACGGTAATGGTTCCTTTTTTTGGAGCAAATTTTATTGCGTTAGAAATAAGATTATTTAATACCTGGCTAATATAAATCGGATCAAAATCAATATTTTCTGGAATATTTTTATCTAAACAAGTTTCAATTTTTACATTAGAAAACTTTGCCGATGTTTTAAAAAAATCAGCTCTTTCTTTAATAATTTTTACAATATTTGACGGCTGTTTATAAATCTCAAATTTTTCGGTTTCAAGTTTTGCAACATCTAATAAATCGTTAACTAATTCGAGCATCCTTGAAGAATTCTGGAACATAAACTCAAGATATTTAGAATAAGACTTAGATGTTTTCTTTTTTAAAAGTAATTCAGCTATATTTTTTATATTACTTAATGGAGACCTTAATTCATGAACCATCATTGAGGTGAAATCCTCGCGTATCCTTTCAATTTCTTTCATAGGAGTAATATCGTGAAAAATAATAACAGCTCCTAATATTTCATTTTTTGTTGTTCCAAAAGTACTTCTAACTGGAGAAACAATAATTTGAAAAAAACGGTTATTAATTAAAACATTATCAACACTTAAAGATTTATCTAATTTAACGCTTTCTTCAAGCTTGCCTCTAATATCAAATTTTTCGCCTAATTTTTCAATAAAATCAAAGATTGATATATCTTCTTTAGAGCTTATACCAACAGCGTTTTTTGCAGCTGGATTAACTACCATAATTTTATAGTCTTTATCGGTCATTACTACGCCTTCATTTATACTTTCTACCATTGCATTCAATTTTCTTTGCTCTGTATTCACTACTTCTTGTAAGGAAGTAACCGCATTCGATGCTTGCCTGGTAATTTTATATAAAATAGTCATTTCCTCTTCTTTGTAAAGACCAGCTTTAGTGTCTGCAATAGTTAAAATACTTGCAACTTTACCACCAATAACCAAAGGAATATTGAAAAAAGAACGTACAGGCTCTTTAATGTCTTCTACTAAAAGAGCGCCAGATAAAATTTCTTCTATATGTATTTTGCTAAAATCTTTATTTAAAAGAGCAGACAATGAATTTATCATTCTATCTTTAATATCATTAATAAATTCCCTAGATACTGATTTTTCTAAATAAACCTTAAAGATAATTTTTTCAGGTTCAATAAACATATATGAAGTAACACTATAGTCAATAAGTTGTTTTAAAGATCCTGTAATAACATCTATAATATTTTGCACATTTAAAGAATACCCAGTTCTTACTCCAAGTTCTTTTAAAATGGCTAGTTCATATATATTTTTACGCATTTTTTCTTCATTTTTTCTAACGTCCCTTTTTAACTTATTTGTTTTCCAATAACAAAAAACAATAGCTATTATAATAGAAGAAAAAACTATAGATAACGTAATAAAAATATCAGCCATTTTTATTTCATTGACTTAATTAGTCTAGTCAAGCTAGCTAAGCCAAAACCCAGCACAAGAAATCCGGCAAGCGTTATTATGCCATGTAAATAATTACTATATACGTCCGGCCCAAAAAGAGAATCTAAATTATACTTAGGTACTCCCCTTATAATGGTATTAATAGAAAGTAAAAAAATACCAGCACTCATTATTTTTAACGATTTACCAAGCATTCCACCAAATCCGCTCAAATTGACCCATAAACTATATATTATTTTACCAACAATTATCAAAGTAATAATATTAATAATGAGTTGGAAATCTCCAAGTGTTTGTATTTCTAATACCGATACCGGAGAAGCTGCAAATAAATAAAGAGGAGTACTTGAAAACAAAAAAAGTTTATTTTTCATTTTTTTAATATTTTAATTATACTAATAACTTTAAATTATTTAAAATTTAAAGCCGTTATATGATCTTTTTTAATGTCTGGGTATTTTTCAAAAATTGAACCTAATGCGTTTTTGACAATCATTCCAGACAACTCCACGTATTCGTTGATTAGTTTTTGGAGAGCAATTGCAGACTCTCCTTTTATTTCGATAACCTTGCCCTTGTCATCCATAATTAACTCTGAGACATTACGCGCCTTTAAAATGGCAATATCTGGCCCCAAGATTATTGATTGCTTGGCGATAATTTCAGACATTAATGTCATATATTGAATTGTTTGATCCATAGTTTGATTTTTATTTTTATATTAAGTCGACTTTTAACTTTATATTGCTTAATTGTACCACAAATTAATCCATGATACCAAAAAGCATAATACGTTGTACAATTGGATATTGCAAAGAGGGGTTATTTTTATTTTTTGACTTTTTTCAAATTTTTTGTTAAAATTTTAAAATGTAAGAGCAAAATAAAGTGCCAGAATGCGCGTCTGATTTGATGGGCGACTAGTTCAGTGGTAGAACGCTGTCCTGATAAGACAGAGGTCGAAGGTTCGATTCCTTCGTCGCCCACCAAATCAGATGGGAAATACTAAAAAACTTTAATTAGTAAGTTTAATACTAAAAAATAATATGCAAAATATTTTTCAAAAAATAGATAAAAAAGTTTTAGTAATTGTGGGCGTTATTTTAATTATAGTTTTA
>CAYHHX010000016.1:0-8477 GCA_964356545.1 uncultured Candidatus Saccharibacteria bacterium
GTTATTAATTAGTCTATACATATTAATATTATAAAAATCTTTAAAATTTAAATGTTAGAAAAATTAATACAAATTACGCAATCAATAGTTTTTGTCGGTGGACCAGTGGGTGTTTTTGTGGCTTCGCTCTTTGAAGAAATTATATTTTTTATACCATCTCCGGTTGTGCCATTGGCGGCTGGATTTTTTTTGCTTTACTCGGAAGCTGGGTTGGCAGAAGTGGTAAGTCGAGTTATTTTATACATAGCGCTTCCTGTAGCCTTAGGTTTAACCATGGGTTCGCTTATCCCTTATTATATTTGTTATTTTGGCGGACGTCCTGCAATTAAAAAATGGGGACGATTAATTGGCTTAACTTGGGGCAATATTGAAAAAACCGAGCAAAAGTTCATTAGCGGATATGGCGATGAATTAATTTTGTTAGGACTGCGTATTTTACCCATAGTTCCGAGCGTGGCTATTTCTAGCTTTTGCGGTTTTGTTCGGTATCCTATTTATCGTTTTATTGCCGTTACCGCTTTAGGCACAACAATTCGCGGATTCTTACTTGGTTTATTGGGTTGGTATGTGGGAACGGCCTATTTTAAATATGCTCAAGCGATTGATCAAATGGAAAAATATTTGTTTATTTTTGCTGGTATTATAAGCGTGGTAATAATCGTATGGGTTATTCGTAGAAAAAAGTTGTGAAAATATTTAAAGTTATGTTAAAATATCTTATCTATTTAAAAAATAACATATATGAATAGCATTTTGCACATTATTTTAATTTTTACGGCTTTCGGGGGATTCTTTCTCGCTTTTTATATTCGCCACAAAAAGCAAGCCAATGAGAAAATGATTTGTCCTTTTAATTCTGACTGCGATGCGGTAGTCTATAGTGATTATTCAAAGTTTTTTGGTGTTCCTGTTGAAATTCTTGGCATGCTGTATTACGGAATAATAGCGGTGAGTCACGCTCTTTTTCTTGCCTTCCCAAATCTCATATCACAATTCTCCATTTTTACCACACTTGTCCTTACTATTGTAGCATTTCTTTTTTCACTCTATTTAACTTTCATCCAAATTTTTACGCTCAAACAATGGTGTGTTTGGTGTTTGGTATCTGCTGGTATATGCACGGTTATTTTTGTAACCGTGCTCTCTGTTTCTGGATTTGGGCTAATTCCATTACTTGAGAGCCATCACGAGCTTATTTTGATCGGTCATTTTTTGGGAGTTGCTATTGGACTTGGCGGCGCCACCATTACCGATATACTATTTTTTAAATTTCTTAAAGATTTTCGTATTTCCGAAAAAGAAGCTAACGTGATACATATACTCTCGCAGATTATTTGGTTTGCCTTAGCGATTCTCGTCTTGACCGGCATTGGCTTTTATCTTCCAGAAGCTGAAGAGCTTAATCAGTCGGCTAAGTTTTTGTTAAAGATGGTTGTGGTTGTAGTGATTATCATAAACGGCGCTTTTTTGAATTTACTAGTCGCACCAAAACTGGTAAAAATATCATTTGATAAAGAATATGGACGCGGAGGTAGAAAATTACATCGCATTCGCAAAATAGCTTTTGCTCTTGGCGCAATTTCTATTGTTTCGTGGTATTCGGCGTTTATTTTAGGAATGTTGGGTAAAATTTCATTTGATTTCCCATTCCTGCTTTTAATATATCTTTTTCTTTTAATCGGAGCAATTATAGTAAGTCAATTTATGGAAAAGTTTTTTTCAAAATAGTTCAAGTCAATATATGGAAAAAGATAGATTTGGTCCAGAATATATTATAAAAGTATACGACCCTAAAATTGGTATGGAGGGTTTTTTGGTAATTGATAATACTATTCTTGGCCCCGGTAAAGGTGGCATTAGAATGAGCGCCAATGTTACAGAAGAAGAAGTTTTACGGTTGGCCAGAGCAATGACTTGGAAAAATGCTTTAGTGGAAATTCCTTTTGGTGGTGCGAAAGCCGGAATTATTTGGCCCGGCGGTTCTGATGATTTAAAGAAACAATATGTCCAAAGTTTCGCACGCGCCATCAAACCATTTACTCCCAAGAAATACATTGCCGGACCAGATGTAAATACTGGAGAAAAAGAAATGCAATGGTTTGTGGAGGCAACTGGAAATTGGCGGTCAGCCACTGGTAAGCCAGCTAATATATGTATGAAGTTTTTTGGCAAACCCGGGGAAAAATGCGGAATTCCTCATGAATTTGGCAGTACTGGATTTGGCGTAGCACTGGTTGTAGCGGAAACCGCTAAAGCGCTGAATATTGATATTAGTGGAGCACGTGTTGCAATTCATGGTTTTGGCAATGTTGGAACATTTACATATACTCATCTTTTAAATATGGGAGCTGTTATTGTGGCTATCGCTGATAAAAATAGTATTATTTTTAACGACAATGGACTCAAAAATGATGAAATACAAAAAATTATTAAAAATAAACTGCTTCTTTCAGAATGTAAAGAGTGTAGTTGTATTTCCAGCAAGGAATTTTGGAAGATTCCTGTGGATTTTCTTATTCCAGCTTCTGTCACAGATGTTATTAATGATTCAAATAAAAACGATATACAGGCAAAGGCGATTATTGAGGCAGGTAATATTCCCATGAGAGAAAATATTGAAGAGGAGTTATTCCAAAAAGGTATTTTTATTCTACCTGATTTTGTTGCTAATGCTGGCGGAGTGATTTCTTCATATGCCGAATATCGCGGCTATAATCCTAAAAAGATGCTTGAACTTGTAGAAAGAAAAATTAGAAAAAGTACTCGCTTAGTTTTGGGTCAAAGTATAAAATTAAAAAGAAATCCTCGCGATGTAGCATTAGAACTGGCAAGAAAAAAGTTAGAAAAAGCTAAAAATTAAACGTAAAAAGAATTACTAATTTAATATATCTATTAAAAAACCCCCCGCTTTGGCGAGGAGTTTTTTAATTTTCTTTCCAATAAACTGTAGTTAATTTTTTAAAACTTCTATATCAGCTATTTTAGCCCCAAAGTTTTTTGCTTGTGGATATTCTGGAAACCATATATCAAGATGGTATTTCCCCTTTCTTTGGTGCATTCTATCTTGCACCACAAAGATTTTATCACCATATAACTCGGGAATTTTAATTTTAGTGCCAAAACGCAACATATTGTTAGCAACTATTCCATCTGCCACATTTTTACCAGAAGCTGTAATAAAGGGAGTATCGTCTGTTTGTTCTGGTGTGCTGGAATAAGCAGTAACAATCATTTTTATTTTTTTAACAACTTCAAAAGGAGATTCTTTTACTTTTTTGATAGTTGGGTAGCCATCTTTAATAAGTATTTTTGAGTCTAAAATTACCTCTTGGGTTAAAAAGGTTTCAGCTCTAGCTGTTTGTGGAATGATTATTCCCAAAAGGATTATTGCAGCTATAGTGCCTGCAATTATGAAGCCTATTAAAGAGATTTTACCCCATAAAATATGCCTTTTTATGTTAAAGATAGTATTCATATAATAAAAACTCCTTTTCAGGAGCATACCTTCATACTATCATATTTGAGTATCCTTGTCAATAGTTAGACCATAGGTTAACATACACTGTCAAGTGAGAAAAATTCAAGCAAAAAACTCTTTTAAAAGAGTTTTTTATTACTGGAGCGGGATTTGCAACGAAGTTGGAACTCATTCGAGACTGAGTCTCTCAGAGACGAATGTCCTATTGGCAGGCCACTACCAATCGTTTTTGTTCTTCCGAAGCTCAGCAGAGCGAAGGAGGATTCTTTATTCCAAGTTTATCATTGGAGGAGGTTAAAATCAAATAAAAATCTCCCGAGCTATACAAGCCAGAGAGATTATGGTAGACATTACTACTTTACAGCAAGAAACAGCCAGTCCGTTCCCCATTCCTTAAATTCACGCTGATCATTATCCTCACTATACATCCCTGTTTGGTTTGAATCTAGTCTAAGGGTTCCGAAGTTGATACCAGGCGATTGCTCAAAGAATTCCTGTGGCGGAGTCCAGAGAGAGCCCAGTGCCGTTATCTTCCAAAATCCTGTATTATGCCCACACCAAAAAGAAGTAGGATTGAATATCCAAAAAGCTAACAGGCTTCTTAGGGTAGCAGGGCGACAGTCATCCTTTCTCATTTGTCCAATAACAATGTTAGAGCGAACTTTTTCTTCGAAACCATACAATCGGAAATCAATCTTTCTATCACCAACTTCATCGGGGGCTGCTGGAAAGTTTTTTGACGTAAAGAGGTTTAAACTACAGACACTTGGAACCATTTTAAGAAGGTGTTCTAGTGGCCGATCATAATAAATGAACGCTGGGAAAACTTGCGGAATTTCTCGCATGGTAAACCTCCACTTTGTTGAGTACGTGATTGTTAATGAGCGAATATTAATTACTACCAAATTTATTATGATAAGTCAAGCAACGACAAAAATCGCCTTTTAGGCGATTTTTATTTGAGTGGGATAGGATATGACATTAAAACCTATTTCCAAACGACCACTGAACACTTCTTTGTTCCCACTCTATCAGCAGAAGCGGTAAAAATTAATTAACTACGGCGTCATACGATCTGAAATAAAAAGCCCCAGAAGTCCAAAAGACGACTGGGGGTTTACGAGGGATATCCTCTACGGATTATCCCTTTGATTTTCCTGATAGTGGAGGTTCGCTCCGTCTATCCACCTGAAAAGCACTACGGCTATCACTCCTATCGCAAGAGCCAAGGCTCCATAATTTCCTTCCGCAACGCAGAGGAAAATCAGAAAGCCAGACACCAGTGCGACCAGCAAAAAGGTGCGTAAAATTTCCCTTAATTGCTGTTTTTCGTAACCTTCCATCACTCGCCTCCTTTAGTGAAGCAGGGACCCAGAATTGGGTCAGTTTTCAGCCACTTATGGAAACCACGCAGGTATTCTCCCACAACGATGTTGATAATACAAACCAGCGAGAAAAATACCTCGTACATCTCAAGCGGGTATATCCAAGCAAGAGCAAGGAATACCGCAACTTGGATGAAGAAATTACGCATAAACTTCAGACTCCAAAAGTCGTAAAGTTTCAGAAAGATAATCAGGTAATCAGCAAAGATTGGATAATCTTTGTAGAATTCCTTGTATAATCTTTCCGTTACTTTCAGAGTTCTCTGAAAGTATGCGTAGGCATAAGCTGTCAGAGCAGACATTTGCAAAAAGACGATGGACAGTATGAACCATTGCAGGGAAACTTTGGTTGTGTTGATTGAAAAGACAATCACACACTCAATAATTCCTATTGCAAAGGGTCCCACGGTGTCAATCCAAGTTATTGGCCAGAGATATTGTAGCTCCGCCACATACCTACGCCAAACCACAAGGATGATTTCAAGAGCCAGTAAGGAACGGCAGACGCAGTAAAGGTTCAACTCACCTTTATTGTAGGTATCCCACACCTCATTGACCAGAAGTGCCAAAGCGGTGCACTGAATGATGTTCAGCGCAGTTACATACACGCCCGCCTGATAGGGCAGAACTGCTTCCATCAGTTTTGGCAAGGGAACTTTTTCTGGCTTCGGTAGCGTAACTGCTTCTGATGCTTGAGACATTCTTCGCCTCCATTGGAAAAAGTCAAATTTCAGTTATAAACGAACTACCTACATCATAACAAAATTACGCTATAAAGTCAATATTTAAAAAGCGTGGAGGTTCTGACTCCCCTTATCTGTGTACCAAATTTAGCTTCAAAATTATAGTGAGCGGGTAAGGGGAATCGAACCCCTGTACTTTGATTGGCAACCAAATGCACTACCATTGTGCTATACCCGCCTAAATTATATAAACCGATGTGCCGGGAGAGGGAATCGAACCCACGACCATTTGTTCTTCAGACAAATGCTCTACCACTGAGCTATCCCGGCATATAGTTTATTTTAAAAACCATATTGTGGACGATGCAGGGCTCGAACCTGCGACCCCCTCGGTGTAAACGAGGTGCTCTACCACTGAGCTAATCGTCCTTATTAAGTGCGCGGGACAGGAGTCGAACCTGCACGCCTTGCGGCACAGGCACCTCAAGCCTGCATGGCTACCATTACATCACCCGCGCTTTTTCTCTTTCCATTTCCCCATTATCTATCAGTAAAAATTTTATTAATTTTGTATATTTTCTTTTTAGATATGGTAATTTCTTTTTATAGTACATTTTAGAGATTAATATTTTAGAATCTTTCTTGGCATATTTTAATTTATATACACCATTTCTTTTAACCATATCCATGCTTCCATTTATTTTCACTAATTTATCTATTCTGTATTTTAACCATAGAATATGCTTTTCACTTGCAGAAACAAAATTAATATAAAACATAAAACTGCTATTCCATCTTTTATCCCAGTAACTATAACATGACCCATCTCCATCGAAATGTCCTCTTAAAAAATCAAAGAAATATTTATCTTGAATTTTTATTTTTCCAATGGTTTTAGTTTTATTTGGAGTGAGTCCAATTTTTAAAAACCATTTATAAAGAACTACATTACCGAATTGAATACGAAAGTAATTTTTTTCCGAAAAACCACTTGTTTTTAAAGTAATTTTATTTTTTATTCCAAGACAATTTTTGAATATTTTTATAAGTTGTATGTCTTTAGATGTGAAATCTATGTGTCTTTCGTCTTTACTCAGACTACCATCGGTTGCTAATAAACCAACCACATAGGCAATATTTCTTGACCACTTAATACTTTTTCTCTTTGTTTTCATTAATCTATTCTAATATAAAAATAGATTATACTCAAACATAGTGCGTCTGCCATTTCGCCACGTCCGCCTTCGCTCGCGAAAGCGAGCTTCCTATTCTTTTATTATTTCCTCTACTATTGTTTCTACTGTTTCTGCAATTTCTGTTACGATTGGGGCATCTTCAGTAATGGCTACAGCAAACTCCTTTTTCTTTATTTTTGCTTTTTTGCCTTTAATTGTTCTTAAATAATAAAGCTTTGCCCTTCTTACTTTACCATGTTTTACAACTTCTATTTTACTAATAGTAGGAGAATGTTTTGGGAAAATTCTTTCTACTCCAATCCCATCAACAACTTTTCTAACAGTAATAGTGCCGGAAGGTCCTTTGCCGTGTTTTTTAGCAATAACCACGCCTTCAAAAATCTGGATTCTTTCTTTGTTACCTTCTTTAATTTTTTGATGTACTAAAACAGTATCTCCTGGGCGGATATCAGGTATTTTTTTTAGTTGAGATTTGTTGAATATTTCTGTTAATGTTGTCATTTTAATTTTTATTTTTTAAATTTTCAAGAATTATTTTTAATTCGTTTGGTAAATCAGAACTAAACTCTTTTGTTTCGCCGTTTGGCAATTGAATTTTTAAATAAGCTGCATGTAGAAATTGTCTAGTTAATCCTTTTGGTGTTAATTGATTTTTAAATCCATACATTTTATCTCCGGCAATAGGATGGTGAATGTAAGAAAGGTGACACCTTATTTGATGTCGTCTGCCAGTTTCTATTTTTATTTCTAATAAAGTATAATCCTTAAATATTTGCAATACTTTATATTTTGTAATTGCCTCTCTTTTGCCCTCTGATGCAGGCTCGTTGAGAAGATATGCTTTTTGCTTTCTTTTATCACCCGGCGCTCTACCAATTAAAGTTTCTATTGTGCCTTCGCTTTCTTTAATTGAGCCTACCACAAGTGCTATATATTTTTTTTCTACTGTTCTATTTTTAAACTGTTTTTGAAAAAAAATCAAGGCCTCAGTATTTTTTGCTACTAAAAGTATGCCAGAAGTGTCTTTGTCTAATCTATGAACAATTCCGTATCTCGGCGCTTCTCCTACATTTTTTAAGTCGGGATATTTTATTAAAAGAACATCAATTAGAGTATTTTCTGTAGAGTTTGCCTTGCCCTCCGAAGCCTTGGCGAAGGAGGGACCTTCTGGAAAAACTATAATTCCTGCCGGCTTATCTATCACCAGTAAATCATTATCTTCATAAATTATTTTCATATTTTATGTGGGCGGTATAGGACTCGAACCTATGACCCCAAAAACGTCAATTTTGTGCTCTACCAACTGAGCTAACCGCCCATTTTATTATAAAAATCTTTTATTAGTAAAAGCATATCCTGAACTAGATTTTAAATATTTTTCAAAATGATACGCTTTTATTTTATTCAAGAAAGCACAATACCAGATTAAATTGTATGGCCGTTTTAAATTTGAGTATCTTGCTTTGCCGGAATTATGTTCTTCAATGCGATTTTTTAAATCAGAAGTTATCCCAATATATCTACTCTTATCTTTTTTACTTTGCAGTATGTAGACGTAAAACATTATGATAATATCCCACTTCGCTAAAGCTCCGCGGGACACTTCGCTTTTTGTATATCGCGGTGCTTTGCACCGCGTAGCTCGCATTGCGAGCGAAGTGGTGGGCGCACTAGGATTCGAACCTAGGACCGTTCGGATATAAGCCGAATGCTCTGCCGCTGAGCTATGCGCCCC
>CAYHHX010000016.1:8577-10345 GCA_964356545.1 uncultured Candidatus Saccharibacteria bacterium
GCTTTTTTATTAGTTTTCGTTTTGTTGCCGTTTATGATTTTTTCAAATTCTTCCCTTTCTATTATTTCTTTTTCAACTAATGTTTTAGCTATTTTTTCTAATAAATCTTTTTTCTTTGTAACTATTTCTGTAGCTTTCTTTTCAGCTGTTCTGATTATTTGTTCAATTTCTTTATCAATTTTTGTTGCTACTGTTTCAGAATAATTTCTTTGTTCTGAAATTTCCCTACCTAAAAATACCATCTCGTCTTTATCGCCAAAAGATATTGGACCTAAAGAAGACATTCCGTATTCTTTAACTATTCTTCTTGCCAATTCAGAAGCTTTCACTAAGTCGTTTGACGCGCCAGTCGTCATTTCTCCAAATTTTAATCTTTCAGCGCACATTCCTCCCAATAAAGTGGCTATTTCTGCCATAAATTGCGTTTTTGTTCTCATTTTATTTTCTTCTGATTGTATGTGTAAGGTGTAGCCAGCAGCCATTCCGCGAGAAATAATTGATATTTTTCTTACAGGTTCTGTTCCTGGTATTGAAGATGCAACCAAAGCATGTCCGGCTTCGTGGTAAGCCGCAATTTCTTTCTCTTTTTTTGATAATATATGGCTTTTTCTTTCTGGTCCCAATAAAACTTTTTCAATTGCCTCTAAAAATTCTATTTGGTCAATTTGTTTTTTATTTTGTCTAGCAGTTAATAAGGCAGCTTCATTTGCTACATTAGCTAAGTCGGCTCCAGAAAAACCAGGAGTTCTTTCGGCAACTTCTTTAAAATTTATATTTTGAGCTAAAGGTTTTTCCTTAGAATGAATTTTTAAAATTTCTATTCTATCGTGTACATCGGGTGGATCTAAAATTATTTTTCTATCAAATCGGCCGGGCCTTAAAAGAGCTGGGTCTAAAATATCTCCTCTGTTTGTGGCCGCCATAACAATAACATTGTTTTCTCTTTCAAATCCGTCCATTTCAACTAAAATCTGATTTAATGTTTGTTCTCTTTCGTCGTGTCCACCGCCAATACCGGCTCCCCTGTGTCTTCCAATAGCATCTAATTCATCAATAAAAATTATTGAAGGGGCTGATTTTTTTGCTGTTGAAAATAAGTCTCGCACTCTTGCTGAACCAACACCAACAAACATTTCAACAAATTCTGAACCAGAAACTGAAAGAAATGGCACATTAGCTTCGCCGGCCACTGCCCTTGCCAGTAAAGTTTTACCAACACCAGCTTGCCCTAATAATAAAACTCCTCTTGGAATTTTAGCTCCCATATCTAAATATTTTTTAGGGAATTTCAAAAAATCAACTATTTCTGTTAGTTCTTCTTTGGCTTCTTTTAAACCAGCCACATCTTTAAATGTTATTTTATCTTTTGAGTGGCCTTCTGCCCCAAAAAGTCTAGCTTTAGCTCTAGTAAAATCAAAAACCTGCACAGCTCCTGATTTTGCTTGTTTTATCATTGTCCAAAAGAAAAATCCAAAAACAACTAAGGGTAAAATACCAAATATTAAAATAGGACCTAACCAAGACCAAGTACTTTCTTTTTGTAAGGCAACATCAATCTGAACTCTTTGCAGGTTATCTTTGTTTACCCCCAAGCTTGTTAATAAATCAGATAGAGTAGAATTTGATTCCTTCATAGAAACTGCAGTGCTTTTATCTGCATAATCAATTTCTAATTGGTCTCCAGTAATGGTAATCTTGCTTATTTTATCTTGGTTAATATCTAAAATTAATTGTGAAATTGATATTTGATTTGGAATTTTTTCAGGGA
>CAYHHX010000017.1:0-9820 GCA_964356545.1 uncultured Candidatus Saccharibacteria bacterium
ATATGCAAGGAAAATAATATTATTTTTATTACTTACAGCAGTGATTATGTTTTTGATGGAACTAAGAAGATATCTTATAAGGAAGACGATGCGCCAAATCCCTTGCAAATGTATGGTATGTCAAAATTAGCCGGAGAATACGCCGCCTTGCATGCTTATCCAAATGGAGTTTTTATTATTAGAACATGCGGGCTTTATGGCGGTAAAATAGGCAGTTCACAAAAAGGAAATTTTGTATTGAATATTATTAAGGAAGCAGGCGATAAAGAAGTTGTTGAGGTGAGTGTTGACCGAATGGCCAGTCCCACCTATGCTGGCAACTTAAGTAAGGCCACATTAACACTATTAAATAGTAAAGCGAAATTTGGGATATACCATCTTATCAATGAAGGAGAGTGCAGTTGGTATGAATTTACGCAGGAAATTTTCAAATTAGCCGGAGTAACTAAAAAATTAAAACCAATAAACAGGGGTGACGTTGATGGCAAGATAAAACGGCCAAAGTTTTCAGCTTTAAAAAATACTAAAGCTTTGGCTTTGGGAATACAGTTGCCCTCCTGGCAAGAAGGGTTGGTTGATTATTTTAATTTTTTAAAAAATGAATAATAGTCAGCAGGTAAAACCATTCATTAGCGTAGTTATACCAACGCGCGAGCGCGCTGATACATTGCTGTATGCCATAAAAACTGCACTGGACCAAAAAAGTAATAATTACGAGGTGATTGTTTCAGATAACTTCAGCCAAGATAATACCAAAAAAGTTGTTGAAAGTTTTAACGACCCGAGGCTAGTGTATGTCAATTCCGGCCGAAGGTTGTCAATGTGCGATAATTATGAATTTGCATTAGAATATGCAAAGGGAGAGTACATGATTTTTATTGGAGACGACGATGCTATTATGCCTGGTGCCATAGATGCGCTGGAAGTTACTATTAAGAGTAATCCCAGTTTAGTATATTGTTGGCCTATGCCTTTGTACACTTGGCCGAGAAATGAAAAGAAGGCCTCGGCCTATTATGTATTCCCCAGTACTCTTCCATTTGAGATTAATTTAAAAAAAATAGCTAAGAGATTTATAGCGGTAATGCGAGAGAGTGGGCAACTCCCTTCAATGTATCATGGCGCGGTTACGAAATCTATTTTAGATGAAATACGAAAACAAACTGGCCGGGTATTTCATTCTACTCAACCAGATGCTTTTGTTGCATTTGCCCTGCCAGCTTTTTCTGATACGGCAATTAATGTAGGTTATGCCGTTACGGTCTCGGGACGATCGCCTAAATCAAATAGTGCGGTAGCATACGGCAAAGACAGTAGAATAAATACCGAAAAAATGCTCCAAGAATATGAAGGATATAAAATTCATCCAACATTATTTCCAGGTATAGATCTTTTAGCTAATGTTATTCAAGATGCCGTATTGGTAGCGATGGACAAGTTTCCTAATTTTTACAAAAGCGTGCGTTTTAACTATAATGCCATGTGGGCATTTATAGTTTCTCAAGCAGGATATTTTAAATGGAATATAAGTATAAAAGAAATTATCCAAAAAAGACAAGAGATACGTAATTATCATCCCTTCAGCATTTTTCATTTTTTAAAATACTGTATTATTAATAAAATAGTTGCTTTTTATTCATATCGTAACCCTTTAGCATTATATCGTAGTTTTTCAAGGAAAATTATGAAGGTTGGACCCTTCGCTAATGGCGCGCCGGATAATATTTATGACTTTGTAAAACAACTTTCAGATTACCAAAATAATGTTATTGTAAGAAAAAAATATTTTAATTATCATTACTTATCCCGTGTTATTTTAGCATTGAAGAAAAAAATATTATATCCAGAAATAATAAGGCAGGAAGAAAAAGAAACATTTTTTTACTCTCAATTTATAAAAATGGGAGACTTATGTTTTGATGTGGGAGCTAATATAGGCAATAAAACAAATATATTTTTAAAACTTGGAGCAAAAGTGATAGCTATTGAACCACAAAAACTTGCATGTCAAAAAATTCAAGAATTCTACGGAGACAATAAAAACCTTAGTATTGTAAACAAGGGATTGGCGGATAAACCAGGTTTTTTAGAATTATCAATTGGAGAAGATCGGAGCGTTCTTGCAACTATGTCTGAAAAATGGAAAAAAGAAGGCAGTTTTTCAAAAAGTTATATGTGGACTAAAACAGAAAAAGTATTGGTTACTACCATGGATGATTTGATAGCAGAATATGGGTTGCCAAAATTTTGTAAAATTGATGTCGAGGGTTTTGAATACCAAGTTTTACAGGGATTAAGCCGACCAATACCCTATATTTCTTTTGAATTTCATAAAAACTTTTTTGATGAAGCGAAAAAATGTGTCAATCATTTGTTGCAATTAGGCAATGCCAAATTTAATGTTTGTTTTGACACATCCATAGAGTTTGCTTTTAATGAATGGGTTAATCCCGATGAATTGTTTCAAAAAATTGAACAGTCAAAGGACCAAGATTTATGGGGGGATATTTATGTTAAATTTTACAATGTTTAAAAAAATAATTAAACAATATATTTTACATCCATTACTGGGAAAGAAAATGTTTCAGCCCTTTTTTGAAAGGTTTCATTTCATTGCTTTGCAAGGCATGAATTTTTATGGAGTTGGGATTAAGGAAAGTGGCGAAGAAGCAGTTCTAAAGTATTTTTTTAATAATTTAGACAAAAACATACAACCGATTATTTTTGATGTTGGAGCTAATATTGGAGATTACTCAATAGCAATAAATTCAATTTTTAAAGAAAGAGCCCAGGTTTATTGTTTTGAGCCGTCAAAAGAAACATTTGCTATATTGAGAGAAAATTTAAAAAATTATAAAAATATTAAGTTGTATAATTTTGGTTTTGGCCAAGAAAATAAAACATCAGTTCTTTACTCAAATGAAAAGGGCTCGGGGCTTGCTTCTTTGTATGACAGAAAATTAGAAGATCACGGTATTAAAATGAACCAACAAGAAAATGTTATTATCAAACGTCTTGATGATTTTTTCAGTGAAAATAACATAGGACATATCCATTTTCTAAAAATGGATGTTGAAGGCAATGAGCTGAATGTTCTAAAGGGAGCAGAAGAAACTATCAAATCAGGAGTTGTTGATATCATCCAATTTGAATTTGGTGGTTGCAACATAGATTCTAGAACTTTTTTCAAGGATTTTTTTGATTTTTTAAACCCCAATTATAAAATTTATAGAATTTTAAAAGACGGAATAAAATTGATAGATAAATATAAAGAAGAACAAGAGATTTTTTTGGCAATTAATTATTTAGCTATATCTAGAAAATTATGAAAGTTTACATTGTCGGTTCTATAAGGGTGAATTCATGGTTGCGAAAGATGTTTTTTGTTAGTAATTTGAAATCTTTAAAGTCGGTTTCGTCGTTGTTTTATTGGAACTTTAATATTGTAGGCAAATACGCCGATTCTGTGCGCAAAGAAATACTAAAGA
Source organism: uncultured Candidatus Saccharibacteria bacterium (assembly GCA_964356545.1). Lineage (GTDB taxonomy): Bacteria > Patescibacteriota > Minisyncoccia > Minisyncoccales > Staskawiczbacteraceae > JACPYG01. Next base: position 3,489 of record CAYHHX010000017.1, read on the forward strand.
AATACCCGGAGGCGAAAGTCACATATGATAACGAATCTTCATATTATGCCCTTATAAAAAAACAGATTTCTGCTGTTGGCAAGAATCCAAAGACATTATTATATTTTTTGATGGAAGACCATTGGTTTGTTTGCCCCCACAAAAATGTATTTTTTTACTTGCTGGAAAAGTTTTACAATTCAAAAGCCGATGTGTTGAGGATAACCCATTTAACTGAACTTTGGGAGCATGAAAAAGAGTACGCCGTGACAGTTGATAAACCATTGTACAAAGAGTACCTTACAGATTTAAAAGTGTTAAAAAAATTGTGGTCCAAATATCCTGGGTCGTATATTGTTAGTATACCGGGTATTTTTAAAAAAGAATTTGCATTACGATTATTAGAAAATAACAAGTCGTTGTTGCAATCAAAAAAACCTGGAGGATTTGAGCTTTTTGGTCAAAAAGCTGAAGACTTTTTAACTAAGCGCAGTTTTATTACCATGGTTCCAACTATCCATGTTTTAAGAGAAGTTTTTTGGGTGAATCAAGACAAGCGCGCAATGGACGCAAGTAAAGCTTTGAAAATTATTACATTGAGAGATAAGCCAGATACAGTTATTAAACCTTGGCGTAAAGCTGTAAGACTGCTTGTGGAGCCTCGTGTTTTGGCAGGAAAGATTAAAAGATTAATTCTAAGATAAAATGAAAGTTTTATTTATATATCATTGTGGGCTTTCGCAAGATGCAAAAGCTTTTTACCGGGAATACGTTAAACAGGGAGTTGATTTGGCGGTTATTGTGCCTTCAAAAATTATTCTTAATTTGGCTTATGATAGTGGCTACTTTTATAGTTCTAAAGATGATGAAAGCGGTTACAAGTTTTTTCCGGTAGATTTACGAAAACCTCAAAGTTACGGCGAAGGTTTTAAGTTTTTTCATCTTTTCAAAACCATAAAAAAAATAAACCCAGATGTTATTCATGTACAAGACGAGTATAGTAGTTTTTATCTTGCCCAAGTTATTATTTGCCGAAATATTTTATATACTAAAAAAATCCCGATTATCTGTTATGCTGCTCAAAATATACAATATAAAATACTTCCGCCATCTTTTGTTTTTGACTCCCTTTCCCATTTTTTAAAAAGAACTTTGCGAAAAATTATCCAGCCAATGGCGTTATTTTTGAATAAAAAGTATTTAGATGGAGTTGTTGGCACAAGTACCGAAGCGCTGGAAATTATTAAAAAAATTGGAGCCAATATGCCGATGCGCCGCATTTTCTATGGAGTGGATTTTGAAGTTTTTTACCCAAAGCCTCGCTATGAGTGCAGAGAAAAGTTAGAAATTCCAAAAGATATAACCTTAGTTGGTAATATTGGTAGATTTGATCAAGAAAAAGGATTGCAAAATCTTGTTAAGGCCGTAAGTCAACTTGATAAATATTATTTGATGCTATTGGGTGGAGGCGCGCACGAGCCAACTTTGCAAAAGCTTATTGATTCTTTGGAATTAAGAAAAAGATTTTTTCATTTTAACAATGCAGATCGTTTGGATTTGGTAAATTATTATAATGCCCTAGATATATTTGTTCTGCCTTCTTTGACCACGCATGATTGGAAAGAACAATATGGCAGAGTTTTAGTAGAAGCAATGGCCTGTGGTTTATCCATTGTAGGTTCTTCTTCTGGAGCGATTGCAGAAGTATTGGAGGGCTATCCACGGGGCCTCATTTTTAAAGAAGACGATGTGAATGATTTAGTTGAAAAAATAAAAAATGTAGAAAAAATACCATTGTCCAAAAATTTTGATTTGAGCGGTTTTCTATACAAATTCAGCGTTGAAAACTTTGCGAAAGAACATATTAAATTCTATAAAGAATTATTAAAATGAAAATATTTTTTGACGGAAGCATATTTAGCCGGCAAAAAATTGGCGGAATCAGCCGACTCGGTTTTGAGTTAATAAAAGAGTTAAGCAAAAAAAAAGATATCGAACAGATTTTTTATAGGGGGTTTTATGTAGATAATTATCCTTTTAAAAAGGAGTGGTTTAGTAAATATTATGGAATTAAAAGACAAGATTTTTTAAAAGGCAGAATATTTAATTTTTTAGACAATGTTGGCGCTAATTATTTTTATAATGCCAATGCTGATAAAAATTTAATTTATCATTCTTTATATTATCGCGTGCCCAAAAACTCAAAAGGTCCTGTAGTTGTTCATTGTTATGACATGATTCAAGAATTATTTGGCGGCAATATAAAAACAATACGGTTTAAAAAAAAATCATTTGATGCAGCAAATTTGATTATTGCAATATCAGAGTCAACCAAGAAAGACCTTTGTAGATTATATCCCATTAATCCTAAAAAAGTTATTGTTGCTTCCCCCGGGGTCAGCGAAGTTTTTTTTGATAGCAATAATTTTGTTAAAATCACTCCAAAAAGACCATATATGCTCTATGTTGGCGGACGTAATTATGAGTATAAAAATTTTGATATATTGCTAAATACTTTTATTGATAAAAAGTATTTTTTACAATTTGATTTGGTAGTATTTGGCGGAGAAAAAGAGCTGACTTCGGTTCAGAAAGAAATAATTAGAAAATATAACGGGGGGACTTGGTTGCGCCAGGAATTTGGCAATGACGAAAAACTGGCCGATATATACGCTAAAGCAACGGTATTTATTTATCCATCGCTCTATGAAGGATTTGGAATTCCACCACTTGAGGCAATGGCTTGTAATTGCCCCGTTGTGGCTTCGAATACCTCTTCTATTCCAGAAGCAGTTGGGGATGCAGGATTATTGTTTAATCCCAAAGATCCAAATGATTTAGCAGAAAAAATTGATAAAATTCTTCACGATAAAGAATTATCAAAAAATCTTATTGAAAAAGGCAAAGCAAGAGCCAAGCAATTTACTTGGAGCGCAATGGCCGAACAAATTTATCAAGCTTATACCAAATTATGAAAATACTCATTACCGGAATCACTGGCTTTGTCGGTAGTCATTTGGCAGAATATTGCCTTACAAAACCCAATGTAAAATTGTATGGCACATTTTTGCCTGAAAATTTTAAAAAAGAAGTAAAAAATATAGAACATATTAAAAATAAGATAGAATTTTTAGAATGCGATCTTACCAAAAAAGAACAGGTAAAAAAAGTTTTATTAAAAGTTAAGCCAGATAAAATTTTTCATTTGGCTGGCCAAAGCCAAGTTTCTTTTTCATGGCATGCTCCTGAAAAAACTTTAATTAATAACATCACTTCAGATTTAAACTTATTTGAATCTGTAAAAAATGCAATAATTAATCCAGTAATAGTCACTGCCGGTAGTTCTGAAGAGTATGGAGTAACTTTTAAAAAAGAATTACCCATTAAAGAAGTAAATCCCTTGCGACCGTTATCACCTTATGCTGTTTCTAAAATTACTCAGGAAAAATTAGCTTTTCAATATTACCAAAGTTATGGTCTAAAAATAGTTTTAGTGCGATTTTTTAATACCGAAGGTCCAAGGAGAGGAGAAAGTTTTGTTACTTCTACATTTGCAAAACAAATTGTCCAAATTGAAAAAGGTAAAAAAAAGCCAGTGATCTATGTGGGTAACTTAGATGCCAAAAGAGATTTTACTGACGTAAGAGACGTGGTTAGTGCCTACTGGTTAGCTTCACAAAAATGTAAATTTGGCGAACCATATAATGTTTGTTCTGGAAAAGCCAGATCAATAAAATCAGTTTTAGAATTATTACTTAGTAAAAGCTTGGTAAAAAATATTCAAGTAAAAAAAGATCCAAAACGAATGAGGCCGTCGGATATCCCAGTTATTGTGGGCGATAATTCAAAATTCAAAAAACAAACCGGCTGGATGCCCAAAATTCCATTTGAAAAAACCATGGAAGATTTACTAAATTATTGGCGGGAAATATTATAATTAATATAAAAAAAAGAGGCGTCAAGTGCAATATGCACCTGACGCCTTTGTATTTTGTCAGTCAGTCTCGAAGATAAGCTGCGGTTACCTCATGTGGCCAGGCAAGCGTAACCGGTCCACCCTCAAGCGGAGCAAATACACATTCCGTTGCGCCCAACACATTGAGAATTGGACAGTAATCCGCATAACGGAAATATCCGTCGGCCGAAATGCGAACCGAAATATTAAACTCCGGTGGGCGATTCTCGGTACTTTTGAATTTCTCGTTACCACGAGAGACAATCCATTCAATAGTGTCGGCGATCTGTGCAGTCGCCTGTTTATCGAACTTCAGCCGCTTGCCCCTTTGGATAATGAGGCACTCACCAGCTCTCGCTCCCGCGGCGAAGATATCCATTTTCTCTTTTCGGTGTACAAGTAGTTCGGGATGATACTGCACACAAAGTAATGGTTTTCTTACCAAAACTTCCATGAGGTGCCAATGAGCGTGACCCAGATTTTGTCCAGCGCTCTGGCCAACGTGGATGAATGTGGCCATTTCCACACGATCCTTCTTGATCGCCAGGCGTACGATTTCAAGTGCTTCGTGAATTGCAGTGAAGCCACCGAGCGTCTGAAGTTTCTCCGCACCCCAGCACTTTTGAGGAATGATAAGGCGGTGGTTCTCGTGGGGAGTAAAGTAAGTGGGCAAGAATCGCCATCTTGTTGAGATACCACTAAGAGGAATTTCATCTTGAGGCTTGGTACAGAATGGACATTTCTCTGGGTCGATTGGCAATGGTGGTTGCCATGGCCGCGACAGTTTAATTGCTGTCTTGGTGCCGCCACTGATTATCATGGTAAATCCGCCAAAGAGTGGTTCAGACACTATTAAGTCCTTTCCTATAAGTTGTAATGTACTGTCTCTTAATTATATCATATTATATGATATTGTCAATATTCCAAAATAGGAAAAATTAAAGTAATATAATGATATTAATAAGCTAAATGAAGCTATGGTAAAAAAGGCATTGATTTTTGGAATTACGGGGCAAGACGGCTCATATTTAGCCGAGTTTTTGCTGTCTCGAGACTATGAGGTGCATGGCGTTATTCGCAGGGCAAGCACGTTTAATACCTCGCGAATTGATCATTTATACCAAGACCCTCATGTTAGCGGAGTAAAGCTTTTTTTGCACTACGGAGATTTAACCGACACTGGAAACATTGAAAAATTGGTCAACCAAATCAAGCCCGATGAAATTTACCATTTGGGTGCTCAATCGCATGTGCGTGTCAGTTTTGATATGCCAGAATACACTGCTAACACCGATGCCTTGGGAACTTTACGGATTTTAGAAGCCATAAAAAATTCGGGCAACTATGTAAAGTTTTACAATGCGGCTAGTTCTGAAATGTTTGGCTCAACACCTCCTCCTCAAAACGAAAAAACTGTATTTCATCCAAGAAGCCCTTACGCGGTCGCCAAAGTTTTTTCTTTTGATATTACCAGAATGTATCGGGAAGCTTATGGCGTATTTGCATGTAACGGCATTCTATTTAATCACGAAAGTCCTCGCCGAGGAGAAACATTTGTTACTAGAAAAATTACAAGAAGTATTGCCAGAATAAAGGCAGGTCTTGATAAAAAATTGTATTTGGGTAATTTAGATGCCAAACGCGATTGGGGCTTTGCTCCAGAATATGTTGAAGCAATGTATTTAATGCTTCAACAGGAAAAGCCAGATGATTATGTTATCTCTACTGGTGAAAGCCATTCGGTTAAGGAATTTTTGGAGACAGCTTTTAGTTATGCTGGATTGGGTGACTATAAAAATTATGTAGAAATTGACCAAAAATATTTTAGGCCAGCTGAGGTGGAATCCTTAATTGGAGATACTGCTAAGGCAAAAGAGAAGCTCGGCTGGCAGCCGAAAATTAAATTTAATGATTTGTGTAAAATAATGGTGGATAGCGATTTAAAGCAATTAAACGAGGATTCTTTAAATGAAGGAGACAAGATTTTAAAAGAAAAATTTTCAAATAAATGGTGGAAGGTTGATTAAATGTTTATGTTAGATTTAAAAAATAAAAAAATTTTAATTACCGGGGCGGATGGATTTTTAGGAAAACATTTAGTTAATAATTTATTGGAAACAAGAGTAATTCCTAAAGAAAATTTATTCCTGCCCACAGTAAAAGAATTAGATTTGAGAAAATGGGAAAATTGCCAAAAAGCGGTCAATGGTCAGGATATTGTAGTTCATCTTGCGGCAAAAGTGGGAGGAATAGGTTTTAACCAGCAAAAACCCGGAGAACTTTTTTATGACAATATTATAATGGGCGTTCAGTTAATGGAATCAGCCCGACAAGCCGGTGTTAAAAAATTTATAGCTATTGGAACTGTGTGCGCTTATCCCAAAAATACCCCAGTCCC
>CAYHHX010000018.1:0-9597 GCA_964356545.1 uncultured Candidatus Saccharibacteria bacterium
CACTGATGCGTAAAGCATCGCTTCGCTCCTCAATCCTTGACTCTTTCACAAAATTCGCTCGCTCAATTGATTCTGTTCGAATCCCACACTCCTAATTAGAAACCCGACCCCGTCTCAATAACTAACAAGTAATGCCATTGTACTACTTTATATCGCCTGTGTCAATGAATTGACTGCTTTTCATTTTCGCAACGAAAACCTTTAAGCAGGTGGTGCAATTTTATAATATTTGTTTTTCTATGAAAACAAACCTTCTGTCTGAAATGGTATGCATCGCAATAATTCCTACTGCAAACCCTATAGCAAATAAAGCAGATAATTTTTGATTTTGTAAAAACAAAATAATGCTCCAAGCAAACGGTAAAAAACTATAAGTGCTATGGTGTATATGATACCCAAAAAAAATCTTATGGGGTTGATAATATATTTTTCTTAACTTTTTATTTGTTTTTAAAACGAGCTCAAAAAGCCAAGTAATAATTAAACCACTTAGTAGTCCCAATATAAAAATTAGTGCTACTTCTATTGTCATCTTAAACTTTGGTAATGGGATATGGATGAAATAATTGTTTAACTAATTTATCTTTTCCTTGTTTTTCGCCACCGTCTTTTAATTCTAATGGCAAAGAAGTGAGCCACAATATAAAAGGTCTTCTAAGCTTATCTATAGACCAATTGTCATCTTTAAAAAGAGATGTCTTGTCAGTTCTAAAACGAGTAAGCAAAACTAAAGTAGCTTGTAAACTTAAAGGAGATAATTTATTGTGCTCTATTAAAAACTGTTCTTTGTTAGTCATAATTCATTCTACAACAATTTTCTGTAAAAATCAAATTAAGAAAAAAAGAACCCCTCTTTGCAATATCTATTTGCATTGAGGGGTTTGTTGTTTTCTGGTTCCAAGAAACCAAGGGTCAAAGAAGACCAAAGTTTCCAATTGCAAAGAACCAATTACTTGCCAGCAACCGCGGCGGGATTGCTGGAGTTGAAGTCAGGGTCGAGCCAGCGGCCGTACCAGCGCCAAGAATCACCATTCCAGAACAAGTACCGGACGTACAAGCCACCATCGGAGTAGCGATAGATCGTCCCCCAAAAGAAAATCGCCTTACCTTTCCAAGACTCGGGAATCAACTCGGGGTGAGCCATCAAGTAATCGAGCAGGTTGGCGTTGTAGACCGGGTGGGTTTCAAGTTCTTCACGGAGCTTGTCGCCCTTGATCAACTTGCCATCTTGTTGCTCTGCGGAGAGGTAGAGTTGGATCTTTTCGGGATCCCAGTCCAACTGCCCGCCCTTCTTGTGGTTCTCGACTTTCCAGTTGTCGGGAACATGCGGGGCGACATCCAGGTCGATGACGTGCTTGACGACGACGATCTGAGCGTGGCCGTTGATTACCTTTTTGAAGTCTTTGAGATGAGGAAAATTCCTCAGCTTCGTGACTTCGTCGGGGGTAAAACCAGCCAATTCCAGAGCGTCGCCAAGCTGATTCATCTGACCGACTGAGAACGTGGCAGACATCGTCTACTCCTTAGTTATGGACACGTCCATACTGGACTCGTCCAAATTCAGACCACCGGAATGGCAGTCATAGCCAACAGATACCGATGTAATTCAGTAGCTTTTGGCTATGACTGTTTTCTTGCAAGTAATTTATGTTGTAAATGTGCTATTCTTACTATGCCTTAATTATACGTCTATTATGTAATTTTGTCAATAATAGTCGTTTTTTCAAGTATCAACTTATTAAGAATTGTTTTAACATTTTCAATACTATTAAAATCAATTATTGAAATTGGTGTTATTTCTTTTTTAATTTTTTTAAAATCTGTCACTATTTTTGATACAATCTCTGGCAAAATTGTATCTGACTTACTCAAAAAAATATATTCAATTTTTTCTAAAAGTAACTCATTATACTTTGCCAGTTCAGCCCTTACTGTTTGATAATCCAAAACTGGATCTTTAGAATCAGCTGCAACAAAATGAAATAAAACTTTCGTGCGCTCTATATGGCGTAAAAATTTAATACCCAAGCCCTTCCCATCCGAAGCTCCTTGTATAAGACCAGGAATATCGGCCAATATCAAATCATAATATACGCCCAAATTTGGATTTAAAGTTGTAAAAGGATAATTTGCAACTTTGCTATCTGCGTTTGTTAATTCATTAAGCAAACTGGATTTCCCCACATTTGGCAAACCTATAAATCCGATATCGGCAATCATTTTCAACTCAAGACGCAATTCAAAAGATTCACCACTTTTACCCTCTTCAAATTGCTTTGGACTAGTATTGGTTGCTGATCTAAAAAGAAAGTTACCCCTTCCTCCTTTTCCGCCTTTCGCGACTAATTCTAATTGACCTATCTTAGTAATCTCAATGTCTTTGGGATACCCTTTGGGTCTTGTAAGATTATGACAAACTGTGCCAACTGGCACAAGTAAAATTAAATCACCTGCATTGTGGCCATCATGAAGCTGGTTTCTACCGTTTTCACCATCTTGGGCCTTAATATCTTTTTTAAAACGAAATTGTCTTAATGCTCCTAAATCAGAAACTCCTTGTAAAAAAATATCACCACCATTGCCTCCGCTTCCACCAGTGGGGCCTAGAGCCATTTTTGTTTTATTAAAAACCACTAGACCTCTCCCGCCATGTCCAGCTGTGATATTTATTTTTACATCATCTATAATCATAAAAATTTTTCTAAATCTAAAATTTGGTCAATTCTTATTTTTTCTACAAAGTCAGGAGCATGACTTACCAAAATCATAGCTCCCTCAAAGCTATTTATTGCTTTGGCAATTATTGGAATATGACGAAAGTTAATGTGATTTGTGGGTTCGTCTAAAATAAGTAAACCTGGTTTTTGTAGCGCTATTGCCGCAAAAGCAACTAATCCTTTTTGGCCTTCAGAAAGTGACCCAACTTTAGTTTTTAAAATTTCTGCATCCAAAAGAAATCCAGCAGCATGAGCTCTTAAGCTCTGCTCGCTTCCATCAGAATCCATTGATTTTGAAAGAGTTTGATATACAGTTGCATTAAAATCTAAAGTTGAAAAATCCTGCCTATAATATCCAATTTTTACACCATTTTTTATATGCTCACCCTCTGCATGCCCTGAGGCTAATTTTTCTAATAGAGTAGTTTTACCAATTCCATTAGGTCCGATTAATAACAATCTTTCTTTTTTATTTAAAGTGATATCAACTTTTTTATTAATAAATTTGTGATTTTTTACAATTACAACAGAATCTAATTTTAATATTACACCTCCAATATCATTTTGCGAAGGAATATTAAAACTTTTAATTGTTTTATCTTCTCGCCTAACTTCCATAACCTCACCTTCTAATTCTTCAATTTTTTTTCTCATTTTAGAAGAAACATCTCTTAAGTGTCCGCCTTTTTGGGCAAAGAAATTTGCCTGGTCTTTTCTGTGAGATATATCTTTTTCTAATCTAGCATTTTTCATACGCTCCCTCTCCAAGCGTATTTTAATTTCTGCTACAACTGCAAAATAGTCCCCAGTATATTGTTCAACTTTATGTGAAAATATATCCAAATACAAAACACCTTGTGTAAAATTATTTAAAAAATCTGCATCGTGCGAAATAACAACACAAGTTTTATTATAATTTATAAGAAATTTTGTTAAATGGGCAATACCTGTTTTATCTAAATTATTTGTCGGCTCGTCCAATAAAAGTAAATCTGGATCCTGTATTAGGGCTCCAGCCAAAAGAAGCCTTGCCTGTTGGCCTCCAGAAAGATTTTTAACAATTATATTATGAGGAAGATTAAGATTTGTTATTTTAAAAACATTATCAATTTTTGGATCAATATCATATACTTTTTTCCCTGTTTTATTTATAAGGCATTTCTCAAAAAATTCTTTTATAGTTAAATCAAAGTCAGATGAAGAAATTACCTGTTTAGCCGTAGCAATTGTGATATTATTGCCTATATTAACTGCTCCTGAATCTGGTTTTACATCGCCCATTATTAGTTGAAAAATGGTACTTTTACCGGCTCCGTTTTGCCCCATTAATGTAATTTTTGAACCTCTACGTACAGAAAAATTCGCCTCATTTAAAATTGTTTTATTATTTTCCCACTCAAAAGAAACATTATTAAATTTTACAATCGTCTCATCGCTTGGCATGTTAGGAGTGCGGGATTCGAACAGAATCAATTGAGTGCTCGTATATTGCTTATATTCAAGGATTGAGGAGCGAAACGATGCCTTGCGCATCGTTGAGTTCCGAAAACGCAGAAGATAAGCAATATACGAGCACCCGCAGGGAAGCTCAAAAATGGCTAATTTCTTCGTTTTTACTTCCTTAATGCGCCTTAAGGCGCAATTTCGTCGCAAAATCCTTGAAATTATCTCATTTTTGAGCTTCTCAAGCTGGTTCTGTTCGAATCCCGCACTCCATACAGACTAACCTATTTTTTGACAAATAACCAGCCTATCTGCCTTAATTTACAAAGTTATTTCGTAAATAAAAGCAATAAAAAACACCATTGTTTAAAAAACAAATGATGTTTTTTGTAGTAAAAAATAAAATAAAGCCTATGCGTAAATCTTCAAGATTTAATTAATGGTAAACCAGCATTATTCCAGTCTTGCTTGCCTCCCTTATAATCAAGTATATATTTATAACCCATTGATTGAAGAAATCTGGCGGCACCAGTTGAAGCAGTACAAAGAAAATCCGAACAATAAACTACAACACATTGATTTTTATCTGGTAGTATGGCAGGTGCTAATTCAGCAAGTTTATTAACTGGAATATTAATGGCAAAAGGTATATGCCCAGTTTCATAGTCTACTTCTGCTAACACCTCAACTAACTTGAAGTTTTCTTTATTCTCCATCATTTCAAATAACCCTTCTTTTGAAATAAATTTAACTTTCTGGTCTGACATATATTTTTATTACACTTAACAGATTATTCTTTTATTGCTTCGACATTAATAGTAATGTCCACTTCGCCTCCTACTGTGGTCACTCCATTTCCTGCTGGCGCATCCCAGCTTATCTCAAAGTCATGACGATTAACCGTTGTTTTAGCGGAAAAACCTGCTTTCGTAATCGGCGCTTTCCCTTCGCCTGAAGGAATTTCTCGTGTTTCAAGATACTCTACGGCGAGTTTTACCGGTTTTGTTATTCCTCGCATAGTTAAGTCTCCGATTATCTTAAATTCGTTACCCTGCACTTTTTCTACCTCTGTGCTCTTAAAGGTTATTTGTGGATGATTTTCAACATCAAAGAAATCCTTGCTTTTTAAATGATTGTCACGTGAATCATTCCCTGTCCAGATACTTTTTACTTCGATTTCGGCTTGCCAAAAACTTTTTTCTGGATTATCAAGATCAAATTCAGCACTACCGCTTAACTCAGCAAAACGTCCTTTAACCCAAGATACTCCCAAATGTCGTACGCTAAATTCTACAAAAGAATGTATAGAATCGAATTTCCATTTAGTCATGTTATTTAATTGTTTTAATAATAAATAAAAAATTATAGATTAAATTTCGACCTATTAAACCCATAAATTAATTGTTAGCTAAAAATTTTAGAAAGTCAAATATCAAAATCGCCTTATTGTATTTTATTTTTTATTACCTATCTCTATTATCAACAATTGAAATTATTTTTCCATCATCAATTTTTACAATTTTTTCTGCTAATTTTGCATATTGCTCTTCATGAGTAACCATAATAATAGTTTGACCTTCTTTGTGTAACTTTAAAAAAAATTCCATTACTATTTTTGAAGATTCATTATCTAAATTGGCAGTTGGCTCATCGGCAAATAGTATTTTAGGATGATTGGCTATTGCCCGTGCAATACTTGCTCTTTGCTGCTCCCCTCCCGATAATTGACTTGGCACATTTTTTAAACGATGACCAAGTTCAATTTTTTGCAACGCTTCTTCTGCTTTTGTATATGCTTTTTTAAAATCCATTTTTTGCATTAACAAAGGTAAAGCTACATTTTCAAGAGTAGTTAACTCTGGTAAAAGTGCATAATCCTGAAATACATATCCACAGTTTAAAAGCCTAAATTCTGTTTTTTGGTCTTGAGTCATTTTGTATGCCTCTTTTCCATCAATAATAATTTCACCACTAGTTGGTTCATCTAAGAGGCTCATTTGGTAAAGCAATGTGCTTTTACCAGCACCAGATCTACCCATAATGGCAATAAATTGGCCGTTTTCAACTTTAAAATCAATGCCTTTAAGCACTTTAGTTTCTGTTTGACCATCTTTAAATGATTTTATTAAATTTTTTATTTGTATCATAAAAATACTAATTTCTTCCTAAAATTGAATCTAATGTATTTTTCCGCACAATCATTCTAGCTGGAATATATCCTGCAATTAATGTAGCAAAAACAAGCAAGCCAACTCTTATTAATGTTTCCACTAAGGGCGCCACTAAAATACCATCTGAGAATGGAAAATCTATGGGGTGGGCCTGGAAAAGTGGCACAAGGCCAAAATACACAATGAATAATCCAATAACTGAACCAAGCAATGCATAAAACATCGATTGAAAGATATAAGACATTTCAATTGCTTTTCCATTAATTCCTATTCCTTTTAAAATTCCAATAAACTTTCTACGGGTTAGTGCATTAATAAAAATAACTATAAAAATAGTAATAGAAGCAACTACTAATCCAACCGAGCTTAACGCATTGCCCAGCATAGCAAAAGTAGCAATAATATCTTTTAAAAATTTTGGCTGTGCATCCACATAAGTTTGCACCTTTGCAAGCTTATCAATGCCTCTTAATAAAAGCTGATTTTTTACTTGCAATACATCTTCTTCATTTTTCAATTTTATGGCAATTTGCGAAACATTATTGTCCTGCCTGCCTATTAATTCGCGCAATTGCGAATCAATCATATAAAGACCTAGAGCCACATTATCGACTTTGCTTTTTAAAATACCTTTTACCACAACTTCACGAGTAATATCTCCAACTTGTAACCTAATTTTACTGCCCACCTCCACATCATTTAAAGCTGTAAAACCAGGACTGTCTACCGGGACATATTTTTTTAATAGAAAGTTTCCAATCAACACTTTATCGTAGTCGCTTGAAGTCAAATACGAACCTTCTATCACATGACTTGATAAACCCGTAATCCTATCTTCTGCCACGGGATTTATTCCTATAATTTGCGCTGAAGCAGTGTTAGGATTGTCGGTTTCTTTTTTGGTTTTATAATTTGCTTCTAAAATTCCCCCTTTTGTAAACCTTGGGCTAAAATATGCTACTTCTGGTAATGTTTTTAATATTGCAATAATACTGGGGCTATTTTCTATATAATCTTTCGTTTCTAAATTTGAAATCATAATATCTGAAGTATACTGGTTATGCCACGCAGCAATTGAGCCTTCTATTAAACCTACTAAAATTCCGCTCACAACCACTAAATTCAAAAAGGTCAAAATCATAACAAAAACAATAAGGCCGGTAGTCCAAAAACTGGCTTTTTTAATTTGCCGATAAGCCAAAAAGAAACCTACTTTTGCGTTAAGAAAAAATTCTTCATTGTAATGGCAATATATCGCCTTCGTTAAGTCCAGAAATTATTTCTACTTGCCCAGAAGAAGAAACTTCCCCTGTTTGGACTTCTTTTTCAATTATACTTTTATCTTGCATCAATTTAACAAATTTTTTGCCGTCTTTAATAAAAACCAGGCCCTGCGGCACAGAAATCACATTTTCTTTTTTGTTAATAATAATAACCACATTTGCCGACATGCCATCTTTAATATTAGCGTTGTCGTCTAAAAATTGGATTTTTGTTTTATAAGTTGAAACTCCATCTTTTATGGTTTCAGATGGGTCAATGAAAACCACCGATGCCCCGAATTTTTTATCCGGACCATACGCATCAAGGGTAATTTCTGACTGATTGCCCACTTTTACAAAAGAGATATAAATTTCAGGCACATAGCCCTCAATTTGAAATTTTCCGTCGCTTATAATAGAAGCTGCGTTTTCAGTCGAACTCATAATACTGCCAACTTTAGCATTTACCTCAGTTATAATACCAGAAATAGGAGCTATAATTTGCTTTTCCCTAATCTTAGAATAAATTTCCTGTAAACTGGCTTCTGCTTGTTTTATTTGGGCTTCATAAACAGCGATGTCTGTATCTCTTGGAATTGCTTTTATAACTTCCAACTGATTTTCGGCCTGCTGCAAAGATGTTTTATAGGAAGCAATACTTTGCTTAGAAGATAACAAGCTTGTCAGCGCAGTATTAACATTTGTGCTCTGTGTGTCTATTAAAGTTTTATCCGCTGAGGAAACTCTGTAATAATATACTCCTTGTTCGCACTGGTCTCTTATAATTTTTAAATAATTATATGTATTGTCTAAATCTTTTGCTATATTTGTTATTGCCAAATCAATATTATCAGAATTTGCCTTTGCAGTATCAACATAAGTTTTAGCGTCTGCTAAACTGCTTAAAATTCCTGAACGGGCATTTATCATTTTTATTCCTTCTTGGTCTGCCGTAGAAAAGTATGTATTTTGTATGCGCGTTGCAAGAGTATAAGAATTATAGATTGTGTTATAAGAATTACCTAATTCAGCCAGTGAGCTGTCGTACGCGTTTTTTAAATCTTGACTGGCCGACACCACTGCATCTTCTTTTATTTTGATATCTTGAGCAGAAGATCCGGCCAAAAGCTGGTTTAGTTTTGCTTTCTGAAGGTCAATGCCAGCCTGCATTTGCAGAGATTGTGCATGTAATTGGGAAGTGTCTTGGGTGGCAATTAATTTTCCTTTATCCACCTTGTCACCCACTTTTACATATACGCTTCTTATTATTCCCGCCTGCTCAAACGATAAATCAACATTTTCTGCTGCAGTTATTTTACCAGACACAGAAATTTGATTTAAGAACTCACCAGAATGAACTACAAATGGAACTTTTTTATTACTGTTATTATTAAAAAATAAAAACCACAATATAATCAAAAACAAAACAATAATAATTCCGTGTATTATATATTTTTTCTTTAAAAATAATTTTAAAATATCTTTTGGATTCATAATTAATTTCTATATTTTACTTAATATTTTTTTATTTAATTTAATATAACTATCTAACTCTTTATCATTTAATGCATAAAATAACGCTGACATCATTTTTGTATTTTGTTTTTTAGCTTTCACAATTTGCACCTGCCCCTTTTTAGAAATAACCAAGTGTAACGCCCTTCTATCTTTTGAATTTGTTTTTCTTATTACAAAACCTTGCTTAACCAACTCATTTACCAATTGCGTGGTGGCGCTTGAAGAAGTGCAAAGCATTTTTGAAATTTCTTTAATTCCTAAATCCTTTGTTTGCGATACAATAAGTAACGCGAACTGCTGAGAATAGGTAATATCCCTTCTTTGACCATGCATTATTTTTGCATGAATTTTATTTTTTATTGCATTGAAATCCGCTGTAATTTCTTCTATTAATTTTTTCCTATTTGACATAAAAAAATAAGACACTTAATATGTAAGTATCTTAACTAAATAATAATTAAAAGTCAAATTATTATTTACTACTTA
>CAYHHX010000019.1:0-9543 GCA_964356545.1 uncultured Candidatus Saccharibacteria bacterium
TAGTTGATTGTGATAATGGTTTTCAATTAGCCGAAAAAGATTTGGAAATCCGCGGGCCTGGCCAACTTTATGGTTCTCAACAATGGGGAATACCAGATATGGCAATGCAGGGCTTATCAAATATATTTTTAGTTGAGAAAACACGTTCAGCCGCCAAAGAAATTTTAGAAAAAGACCCACAATTAAAAAACTATCCTCTCTTAAAAGAGAGGCTAAAACAATTTGAAACAAAAATCCACTTTGAGTGACTTTATTAAATTAGTATTCTAACTTAATGCCGAGTTTTTCAGCAATTTGAAGAAGCCATTTTTCATGACGATCAACTTTATGAGAAAGCATTACTAATTCCTGAAAAAATGTATCTGCTTTTGTGGCATAGGCATCAACAGAGGTTTGTAGGTCTCTAAAGTTTTTTTCTGATTCATCAAAACGCTTGTCAATTTTGACAAATTTATCATCAAGATATTGTATTAATTCTGAAAAATCTTCTTTCATATGTTTTTATTATATTCTTCCTAAAATATCTGTCAAATTCTACTTCCTCACTTTTTCAGTGACCCAAAAACCCATATATTTTCCGAGCATTAATCTAATTTGAGCGTCTAATGCCGGAAAGGCACCAAATATAATTAAGGTAACTGGCAAAAATATCCATTGTAAAAAAATGGATATTTTTTTAAATTGACTCATTCCTTTTGGTAAAGGAGGCAATAACATTGTGCTTAAAATAGCAGAAACTATCATGCCAAACAAAGAAATTGTCATAATTCTACTTGTTAAAATAGGTAAATTAAAAGACAAAACTGTAAAGTTAAAACTTTGCCCGCCCAAAAATATTGGTAACCAACCTAAAGCAAAAAGCAAAAGAGCTGCTGTTGCCCAAGACCAAAAACCATCAATAATTGTGTACAAATGAGAAATCTTATGCCAAAAAGATATTTTTTTATTTTTTAAAAAACCATAAAACATATAGGGAATTTCATTACATCCCCACGCCCAACGCTTTTGTTGTTTATACTGATTAATTGCTGTTTTCCAAAAGCCATCGGCCATTACCGCATCCATTGAAACTAAATAATAAATAGGCACCACCCTATAATCGCCGTCGTAGTAAAAATAGGCTCTCCAAAAAATTCTAGAATCGTCTGAAACCACATTTACCGGATATCCTACTTCAAAAAATACTTTGGCTGGAATCGCATGAGAAGAATATGTCGTAAGTTTTTCTGATCTTTCCTGTTGTATCATTTGCCAAAAAGTGTTTGATGTAGAAACAACACGAGTAAAAGCTGAAGCTGACCAAATATTATTATTATAAACAGGGATCGGCTGATAACTCGCCCTTTGCGGGTTTTTTTCTGTTAAATAATACCAAGTCAAACAAGAAAAATACTGGGGATAAACTTTAGTATCAATATCAAAACTGGAAATTAAAATATTTTCATAAGGAATTTTTAAAACATCTATTATTTTTTCTCGGGCTTTCTTACCGGCATAAGCAACATTAGACCCTTTGCCAGCTATTTCGTTTTTTATATTATCGGGATGTATGGTTACTAAAAATTTTAAAAATTTAGAAGCATATTTTTTTTCAATTAAACTTGCTGTTTCTTTTGCTTTTACTCCAGCTCTCTCTTCTATTGCTAAAACAACAATTAATTTCTCTTTTGGATAATCTGAATCCACTAAAGAGTCTAAGCTTTCTTTTATAATTTTAAGGTCTTCTTGATATGTTGGTAAAATTATCAAATGATAAATATTTTTCCATGCTTGCTCTGAGCTTACCAAAGGATTTTTAATCTTTTTTAATTCTGACATCCAATCCATTGAAAGGTGTTTTTTTACTTTAAAATAACCCGCCACCTGATGTATAGAAAAGTAAATAATTCTGAACAAATAATAAAAACAAAAAGAAATTATAAAAATTGCCACTTGGACCGGAAACAGCCACGACAAAACAAGAACTCCCAAAAGAGTCCCTAAGCTAATTAATCCGGGTAGGGTTTCAAAAAAACGATACAATCTTCTTTCTTTTAAATCCTGAATATCCGATGCTTTTGAAATATCTAAATAATCTTTTTTATCCATGTGTTATGATTTATTTTGAACTTACTCTATCAAAAATTTTGGAGATTGAACAGTGTTATAATTTTTGTAATTCCTACTAAACAAATCTAAAATCCGGCATAGGCCGGATTTTATAATTACCTTTGACGATATTTTAAATGGAAATATCTATATTCTGATCTTCACCAGTTGGACCAGAGCCGCAAAGCTTACGATCTACTTTGAATTTCTTCCAGGCGGCTTGTCGCTCTTCATTAAGTTTTTTTCTTGCAACAATGCGCGATTTTCTGAATTTCATCCAGGCAGCATCAATGGCGTTGCCTCGCTGAACTTTATCTGTAATATCCCATGCAGCAAGAATTTCGGTTGTTCGCGTTTGAGATTCTGATTTAAAAGAAATAAAAAATTTATCCCATGCAGATAAAACTGCATTTTCCCGCTGCTCAACTGCGGTTTTCACGCATGTAATATCTAATTGTTTAGCCTTTGTTGGCATAATGTTCCGTGGAGACTCTGTAGCTGTGACTTGTGCATTTACTCCATATACCGCAATACCCATCACTGCTAAAGTCAAAATTATAGTTGTGATTATTTTATTTGTCATTGTGTTTAAAGATTAATTAAAAATGTTGCCATTATTCGACCTTTATTATTATTGATGGTGCCGCTACGGGGAATCGAACCCCGATTACCAGATTGAAAGCCTAGTGTCCTAACCATTAGACGATAGCGGCATGAACGTATTATTAGTTTTAACTTAGCTTAAAAATTGAAAAATGGCAAGTTTTATTGTATAAGTAATGGACAAATTACAATGAAAATATTAGCTATTGAAACATCTTGCGACGACACTGGAATATCTATTATCAAAACGCCTCAAAATAAAAAGAGTGGTTTTGATGTTCTTGCAAATATTATTTCTTCTCAAATAGAAATTCATAAAAAATATGGCGGAGTTTTTCCAGCTATGGCTAAAAGAGAACACCAAAATAATTTAGTGCCAACCTTAGAAAAGGCGTTAAAAACAGTCGGAATGTTGAAAATCTCAAAAAATCAAATTTCAGATTCAAAAAATGGCACCTTAAAAGAAATCCTCGATAGAGAAAGTAGTTTATACGAAAATTTAAAAAAGTTTTTAGAAAAATACGAAAAGCCAGACATTGATTTAATTGCAGTAACAAAAGGACCGGGATTAGAACCATGTCTTTGGGTTGGAATAAATTTTGCTAAGGCGCTTTCGTTTTTTTGGAATATTTCAATTGTTCCAGTAAATCATATAGAGGGTCATATTTTAGTTAATTTTTTAGACCTGCCTCTGCAGGCAGGAAATCATAAAATTAATTTCCCTGCAATTTCTTTAGTTGTTTCGGGTGGTCATACTCAATTAATTTTATTAAAAAAAATCGGTAACTATGAAATTATCGGAGAAACAAGAGATGATGCGGCAGGCGAATGCTTTGATAAAGCGGCTAAAATATTGGGCCTAGGCTATCCCGGAGGACCTATAATTTCAAAATTAGCAAGCCAAGACATAAAGCCTAACACTCAAAGCCCAAAGCTACCAAGGCCGATGATGAACACAAAAGATTACGATTTTAGTTTTTCTGGCTTAAAAACTGCTATTTTATATCACCATAAAAAACAGTCTATCAAAACACAAAAATCAAAAGAATATATTACACAAATGTGCGCCGAAATTCAGCAGACAATAATTGATGTTTTAATTAAAAAAACAATAAAGGCGGCAAAAGATTATAAAGCAAAAACCGTAATTTTAGGAGGAGGAGTTTCTGCAAACCAAGAATTAAGAAAACAGTTAAAAGAAAAAATTAAAAAAGAAATACTCAACTGTGATTTTTTAGTGCCTGAGCCAATATTATCCACAGATAATGCTTTAATGATAGCGATTACCGGATATTTTCACCGTACAAAAAAAATCGCCTGGCAAAAAATAAAAGCTGATGCAAATTTGAGGATATAGCCAAAAAATGATAGAATAATCTCATTGACTATGGAATTATCTGGGCCCTACGAGCCAAAACAAGTTGAAGATAAAATTTATAAACTATGGGAAGATAGCGGTTTTTTTAATCCTGACAAACTGCCCAAAAGACATAAAAAACCTTTTTCTATTTTAATGCCCCCCGCCAATGCTAATGGATCTTTACATGCAGGGCATGCTTTAGTTTTAACCATTGAAGACATTATAACTAGGTATAAAAGAATGAGAGGTTTTAAAGCTTTATGGTTACCGGGCTTAGACCACGCTGGATTTGAAACTCAAGTAGTTTATGAAAAAAAGTTAGAAAAAGAAGGAAGAAGCCGTTTTCAAATGGAACCCGAACAACTTTACAAAGAAATTCTGAAATTTACTACAGAAAATAAAAAGAATATTGAAGACCAAATTAAAAAAATGGGCGCCAGTTGTGATTGGAGCCGATTAAAATTTACTTTAGATTCAAATATTGTAAAAGAAGTACAAAACACATTTAAAAAAATGCATGACGATGGCCTTATATACAGAGGTCAGCGCATTATAAACTGGTGTTCAAAGCATCAAACTTCGCTTTCCGATGTAGAAACCGAAAGTAAAGAAAGAAAAGACTTTTTTTATTATTTTAAATATGGCCCTTTTACTATTGCCACCGCGCGTCCCGAAACAAAGTTTGGCGATAAATATGTAGTAATGCACCCAAATGACAAGCGTTATAAAGAATACAAAGACGGCCAAAAAATTGAATTAGAATGGATAAACGGTCCGATAGTCGCTACTATCATTAAAGATAAAGCCATTGATATGGAATTTGGCACTGGAGTTATGACTATCACGCCTTGGCACGACGCAATTGATTTTGATATTGCCGAACGAAAAGGACTAGAAAAAGAACAAATTATTGATATGAGAGGTAAACTTCTGCCTATTGCAGGTGAATTCGCGGGTATGAAAACCACAGAAGCTCGCTCGAAAATTGTAGAAAAACTAAAAACTAAAGGATTACTTGTAAAAGTCGATGAAAATTATGTACATAATGTGCCTGTTTGTTATAAATGCGAAACATCCATTGAACCACAAATTTTACCTCAATGGTTTGTAAAAATGAAATCGCTTGCCAAAAAAGCAACCGATGCAGTAAAGTCTAAAAAAATTGAATTCATTCCCGACAATTTTCGGAAAATATTTTTATATTGGATGGAAAATACAATTGACTGGAATATTTCAAGACAAATTGTTTGGGGCATACCTATTCCCGCTAAAATATGTGATAAATGTAAAAATGGGTTTCCCGATTTAGAAAATACCATAGCGGTATGCCCTCAATGCGGCGAAAAAGTGCAACAAGATAAAGATACTTTTGATACTTGGTTTTCTTCGGGCCAGTGGCCACTTGTCGCACTTGGTTATCAAAAAGCAACTGATTTTAAAAACTTCTACCCTACCGATGTTATGGAATCGGGTTCTGATCTAATTTTTAAATGGATTCCACGTATGGTAATTTTCGGCTTATATTTAGCCAAAAAGGCGCCATTTAGCACTGTATATTTGCATGGATTAGTAAACGATGCCAAGGGCCAAAAAATGTCTAAAAGTAAAGGGAATGTTATTAATCCACTAGACATCACCAACAAATATGGCACAGATGCCCTAAGAATTGGACTTATTATGGGTAATACACCTGGCCAATCACTATCTTTAGATGAAAATAAAATCAGAGGCTATAAAAATTTTGCCAACAAAATTTGGAATGCCAGTAAATTTGTTTTAATGAATACAAAAGATTATGATTCTAAAAGTAAAATCTCTTTGTCTGCAAAGCAAAAGATAAATTTAAGCGATTTAAAAAAGGTAACAAAAGAAGTTACAAAAATGATGGACTCATTTAAATTTTATATTGCAGGAGAAAAAATCTATCATTATTTTTGGCATACATTTTGCGATAAAATAATCGAAGAAAGCAAGGAAAGACTTAATAGCCAAGATAAAAAAGAAAAAGAATCTGCTCAATATTTACTTTTAGAAATTCTTACAACAAATTTAAAACTACTCCATCCCTTTATGCCTTTTATAACAGAAGAAATTTACCAACAAATACCACTTAAAAATAAAAAAAAGTGCATAATGATAGAAGAGTGGCCTAATTAATATGATAATAAATTATCGTATATTTTTATATATTCTTTTTGGGGTTTTGCCCTCCTTGGTTTGGCTTTCTTATTATTTAAGAAAAGACTCTCATCCTGAACCAAAACTAATGATCTTAAAAGTTTTTTTCTCTGGGTTTTTAATAACTCTACCTGTTTTTTTTATACAACTCGGGCTTTCCACTTTACTGGCTGAACTCAAATTACCAACTTTGATTATTTCAATTTTGTATTGGTTTTTTGTTATAGCTCTTACTGAAGAGTTTTTTAAATATTTAGTTGTTAGAAAAGAAGTGCTCAGCAGCAGTAATTTAGATGAACCTTTAGATATAATGCTTTATATGATTATTGCTGCCTTGGGTTTTGCCGCTTTAGAAAATATTCTTTATCTTTTTTCTCCCACAGACAATCTTCCTTTTAATCAGTTTTTAAATAATACATTTATTATTAGTTTTATCCGTTTTATAGGAGCTACATTTTTACATACCTTGGTTTCTGGAACATTAGGTTATTTTTTAATAGTAGAAGTTTACGAAATAGAAAAAAGAGGGTGGTTCTTTTTTTCTGGACTCTTTCTCGCCAGCGCCTTGCACGGACTCTATAATTTTTCTATAATAACTCTTAAAGGGCCTCTGCAAATTGCCGTGCCCGTAACTATTTTAATAGGACTTGCTATTTTTGTGCTTTGGGCTTTTAATAGAGTAAGAAAGATGAAAAGTGTTGTTGAAATATAAATATTAACATCAAATTTATGGTAAATAAATTAAAAATAAAAGATGGTGGCAAGCTAATCAAAAATGTTGACAATGTAGAAACTTTAGAAAAGGAGATTTTTGACCAAGAAGGAGAATTAGTTGTTGATGTTTTTGAAACAGATTCAAATTTTGTGGTTTTGGCTGCTATCGCCGGAATACAAATAAAAGATATTGATATTTCTGTTGAAAAAGACATGATGGTTATAAAAGGAAATCGTCTAAACCCACACTTAGATCCAGAAAAAAAATATTTTTATCAAGAATGTTATTGGGGGCCATTTTCAAGAAAAATTGTCTTGCCAGAAAACATAGAAGTTGAAAAAGCCGCCGCTCAAATGGACAAGGGTCTTTTAACTATTCAAATCCCAAAATCCGAAAAAAGCAAAACTGAAATAAAAGTTTCTTAATTAATTTAAAACTTGATATAAAAAAACCGCTTTAAAGCGGTTTTTTTATTTTTGTGCGGGTAGAAGGATTTGCACCCTCACGGGATTACTCCCACCAGCTCCTAAGGCTGGCGCGTCTGCTGTTTCGCCATACCCGCTCTATTTAACTATAATAACACAAATGCCAAGCCTCATTCCAGCTTGGCACTCTCATATTTTTATACTCTCGTCTTATTGTGCACCCAATATTTCTGTTATTATTGCTACTATCCCATTGGCCGAATAAGCCAATATAACTACTACGGCTCCAATAATAGATGCTATTAAGGCTTTTTTTGCTGTTCCTGTTTTTTCTGGGCTTCCGGCCGACATAAGATACAAAATACCAGCAACAACAAAACCAACTACTATCATGGTTGTTCCAATAAGCTTAATCACATCGCTTATGTTATTTAATACTGCTTCAAGTAATGGTGGAACCTCTCCCATAGCCTGTAAGGGAAAAATAAGAACTCCTGTCAGTAAGACGAAAAATAATATTTTTTTATTCATATTTCGAAAAAATTATAAACAATTAAACTCCTAAAGCGTTTCTTATTATAACAATTACTGAACCGGCCAAAACAATTATTATTGTACCTGCTAACGAAGCAAATAATGCTTTTTTCGCCGTACCAACTTTTTCTGGAGCTCCGAGCGCCGTTAAAAACAAAATACCTGTCACAATCCAAAGAACAATTATTATGCCAATGGCGATAGGCCAGACTACATTATTGATTACATTATTAATTATATCCTGAATAGTCTGAGCGAAAACAACGCTTGGCAAAACCAAGACAAGGCCTCCTAATAAAATTAAAAATAATAACTTATTTTTCATTTTTAAATCTTTTTTTACCAAATAATGGCCCCACCGAGTGTCCGCCTTGAAACGAACACTCGATGTTTTTAGAAATTAAAATATATTCTTTTTTAGAGTGCAGTTTCTATTATTGTTACTATTGAGTAAGCAAGAATACCAACTACAATTCCGACTATTCCCCACAAAAAAGCTGTCCTTGCCAATTTAATTTTTTCTGGATCACCTCCAGCTGTAAGAAACAAAATACCAGCTACAACAAACGCAATTAAAGCAATTAGCCCGAATATTATCCAAAGAGGCCTTTTGATGGCGGTCACTAACTGATCAATACTGGTTATATTTACATTTGGTTGGGCAAAAACCATTACTGGCATAAATAATATGCTTAAAAGAATTAAACTAACTACTATTTTTTTCATTTTTGTATTTTAAGTTTTTAAATTTTTAACCGACCTTTATTTTTTTATTATCAATTCTTTGTAATCTGCTAACAACCTCCGCCTCCAGCATTTATAACTCCTTTGATTACAGCAACTATTGTACCGGCGGCAATAGCAATCGCCATACCAATTATAGCATATATGAAGGCTTTTTTGGCTGAATTAATTTTTTCCGGATTACCCGCTGATAGTAAATACATAATACCAGCCACTGTAATCATTATAACAGATATCGCCCCGACTAATCCAGCAACAGCATTGGTAATTAAGGTTAAAAGTTCACAAAGAGTATCTGTGTCGCCTAATGGATTCTTCAGTTCAACAGCAATTGTGTAATTAGCTACAGTTAAAAAAATAACAAATACTATTATGAAAACAATTTTCTTATTCATAAATTAGAGAGCCTTCTTAATTATACAACTTACAAAAAAGAAGTAAAGATGAAAAAGTGAATAACTAATCTTTTAAGCACGCTCCCGAAGCAACTTTATCTCCGGCTTCCATTCTCATTATTCTAACTCCTTGGGTAGCTCTGCCAAGCAAAGATATGGATTTTACACTAGTTCTTATTACCTGTCCTTTTTGAGAAATAACAATCAAATCTTCTCCCTCTACTGCATCTTCTAAGATAGAAGATAAAACTATCTGGCCTGTTTTACTTGTGATTTTTGCTGTTTTTATTCCAGATCCGCCCCTGCCTTGAAGTCTGTATTGTGATATTTCTGTTCTCTTGCCATATCCATTTTCCATGACCACTAATAAATACTGTTTTGGTTTCTTCCCCTTGTCCTCCGTAGCTTTAGCGAAGGAGGATATTACATCTATTCCAATAACCTCATCGTCTTTTTTAAGCCTTATCCCTTTTACTCCAGCCGCTCCTCTTCCCATTGGTC
>CAYHHX010000020.1:0-9206 GCA_964356545.1 uncultured Candidatus Saccharibacteria bacterium
ATGGGTAGGGCTGCAAGGCACCCTTTGGGCCACATAATTTTATATGCCGACAAAACCACAGAATCCATGAGGATAGCCATTAACGAAATAAATAGAAGAAGAAAAATACAAGAAAATTATAATAAAAAATACAATATAAAACCAGAGGCAATTATTAAAGATATAAGAGATTGGGGGTTTTCTAAAAAAGAAGATATTGATTCGGAATTCTTACTAATTCATGACAAAAAATTATTGAACAAAGAAATGAAAAATGCCGCCCAAAATCTGGATTTTGAAAGAGCGGCCGAAATACGAGATATAATAGATAGGCTGGTCAAAAACAAGGGTGGGCTTGACAAGGCTCTGTAATATGATATAATGAGGTATTGGTTAAAGCATGGTGCTATAATCAAAAGTTCTTAAAAAAGGGTTAAAAAAAATGGGAAGCCTTGAAGTGACATTTGGTATTTTAATTGTACTGGCTGTTTTGTCTATTACCTATGGTTTTGCCATCGGTATTAGCACTAAATCATGGCACAGAGTGGTTCCGTTCGGATGTTGTGCATTGGCCCTTTTTTTTGCAAGCTTCATGATACTAAAGGGCATGATAGACAAACCATCTTCCCCCACTTCTAATGTTGGCCTGACGGCGGGAAAGGATTTCTGCCAAGTAATATTTGAAGAGAAAACCGCCAATGGGAAAACGGTAGTCATCATCAAAGACAGCTCAGGGAATTTATATGTCTCTGAGTTTGACGAACCACTGGGAGTAAAAAAAATTCTGGTGGTAGAAAAGGAGCGATTTCAACCTCTCCTTACAGGAACACCGGACATTAAAGTTCAAACTCCCCAAGAGTAAACTGGAGGAACAAACAAAGAGGCATAGTCAGTAAAGCTGACCATGCCTCTCTTTCTTTATTTATTTATTTATTTTTTTACTTCTCTGCCTTCTTTCTTAAAACAGAATCTATGTTATTTAAAAACACTACTTCTCTTAAGGTAAGAACTTTTCCTTGTTTTATTTTTTTCTTTAACTGATTTATTCTTTCTTTTATTTTTTTTGCCTCCTCTTGTTTTTTTCCTTCATAAGAATCAACTTTTTTTATCAATTTTTCAATATCGCTAATATTTTCAAATCGTTTTAAATTTTCTGCAATTTCAAGCGAACTATTTGTTACTGGCTCTGCCTCGCCCAGCTCGCCCGTAGGACTACGCCCGAGGGTTTGGCTACGGTCAAGTGGTTTTACATTCACCTCTTTTTCTTTCTTAAATTCTGTGGCTGTTTCTTGTGTTATTTCCCTAATATGTCTCTGCCTTCTTTCTTTCAATCTATTTTGCTTTTCTCTAATTTCTATTTTTATTTCCCCTTCTGCCACCTCTGCTATTCTTTTTTTAGCTTCAACCTCCCTAGTTATTAAACCATCTTTTGTAAGCACTAAAGGACCCCTTTTATCTAATGCACTGTTATTTAATGGTGGTATTGTTATTTCATCTCCAAACATTCTTTCCCAAAATCCTCTTTTTTTAATATCTTCCGCTTTTAACCCCTCTCCCATTAACTTATAAAATAAATCTTCAGAGATAGTAATGCCATTTTTACCCTCTGATAGCTTTTGTCTTTTCCTGTCTAGCTCTACGGCAAATTTGATTCTGGCTGAATTAATATTTTCTTGGTTATTTTTATCTTCTTCTTTGCCAAAATAATCTTTTTTTTCTTTATCAGAAAGCATATCCCAGCGCCACCTAATAATCGCTGACCTTTCTCTTTGTCGTATTCCATCTTGCATTCCTGTTGTTTTTATTTTTATATATTCTTCTGGCATCATAATTTTATAACCTTCGCTTTCGGCTTCAATTTTTGCTTTTCCCCATGCTATCTCTTCTAAGCTTTCACCTGTAGCCACTTCAAAAACTTCTTTTACTTTACTGTAAGGATATTTTTCTGATTCTTTGTTACTTGCTTTTATGGCTTCTACTAAATTAATCAACTCATCTTTTGCGTTTCTAATTTGAGCTTCTTTTGTTGCTTTTTCTTCTTGCGCTTTTTTTATTTTTTCTATTTCTGCTAATTTTTCTTCTGCTGTTGGTTCTTTCTTTTCTGTGTCCCCTAAATCTTCCTTTTCTAATCCTGGTTTTATTTCTTTTGCTCCCGTTTTATTTTCGCTTTCTTTTTTTGTTTCTTTTTTTTCTACAATTGGAATTGATTTATCTATTACTTCTGCTGTATAAAATCGTTGCGTATTTTCTGCGCCAACAACTACTGATGATTTTTCTGATGACTTATTATTATCTTTTTGTAATTCTTCTTTTTCTGCTTTTTTTGTTTCTTGGTTTTCTAAAGTCGGCATTGATTTATCTACTGTTATTGATGACTTATCTTTACCGTAAACCTCTTCCAAATACTTTTTAGCCGCATCTATATCCAGCTCCACGTCTGTTGGGCTCTTTTCTGGTTCTGGTATTGGTTGTTGTTCTGGATTTTTTGATTTACGCAAGTTTTCAAGATACTCTCTAGCTTCAGTTGCTATTTGTTTAATTACTGGACTTACATCTGGTTTATTTTCTTTTGATTCTGAATTTGTTGGCATTTTTTAAAAATTAATATAATAATAATTTAATCTTTGTTAATTCTAACATCTGCTAAATAAGCAGTCAAACTATTTACAAATTCCTTATTATTTGATAAGGTGTTTATATTATGGCTATAACAAAATCGGCCAAAAAATCTATTCGCCAAACCAAAAGGCGAAAGGCCCAAAATCTTGTTTATAAAAATAAAATTAAAAATCTTATCAAAGAGATGGGAGTTTTGATTTCACAAAAAAAAGCAAACGAAGCAAAAAAGTTATTGTCGGCTATCTACGAGGCGTTAGATAAAGCGGCAAAAGCGGGAGTTATTAAAAAAAATACTGCCTCAAGAAAAAAGTCTAGAATATCAAAATCAATTAATAGGCTTATTGCTTAAATTACATCTCAGCAACTAATAGGTCTAAAGCGGTTTCAGCATCTATTCTCCCTGTTTTAATATTTAAATCTACTTGAAAAATTTTCTGGTAGATTTTTTTTAACTCTAAAAATGTGAATTGTCTGCACAAATAATATGTTTTGCTAACTACGAATGGCGCCAATCCACTTTTTTTTTGAATTGCCGCATAGGGCAAACCCTTATCAGTCATTTCTTTTATTATTAAAAGATTCCTGAATTGATAAGCTATCATTGAAAGCAAATACAAAGAATTATCTCCATTGTCTAGATGTTTATGTAAAAAATAAAATGCTTGCTTTTTATTTTTTTGAGATATTGCATCTATAGTTTTAAATATATCATTTTCTATTTTAGGCCTAACTTGTAAAATAATATCCTCTTTTTTTATTAATTCGCCTGGCTTAAAGTTTACTAATTTTTTAATTTCATTTACTAATTGCCAAAGGTCGTTCCCTGCATACGACAAAAGCATGGCTTCTGCCATAGGGTCAATTTTTAATTTGTACTTTTTTGATTCTTCTAGAAACCACGTCTTTAAACCTCTGCCGTCTAAAAAACTAAACTCCTGACATTTGGCATCTTTGATTAAAGTCTTAAAAAGTTTAGTTCTCTGGTCAACCGCATCTTTTTCAAAAACAACAATAATATCTTTTGAACTTTTAAAGGTTTTTACTTCTTTTAAAAAATCTTCTCCAAACTTTTGATTTAAAAAAATGTCTTTTAAAATTATGAGCTTTTTTTCATTAAACATTGAAGCTATCTTAAAATTATCAAAAAGATCCTTAAAGTTTTTTTCCTTAGTATTTATTTGAATTAAACTAAGTCCACTTTTATGAAGTGACTTATACTGACCTATTATTTCCTGTAATTTTTCTTTTGCCCTATAACTATCTTGACCGTAAATAAAATAAATCATAGTGTTTGACAATTAGAGCAGAAAAAGGCACTTCTGCCACCGAATTTTAAACGACTAATTAACATACCGCACCGAGAGCACTTTTCTTTTTCTCTTTTATAAACTTTTCTTTCGTCGTCAAAGTGTCCTTTTTTACCTTCTACATTTCTGTAGTCAGAAAAACTTTCTCCTCCCAACCTTACACCCGCTAATAAAACTTTTTTTACCG
This sequence comes from uncultured Candidatus Saccharibacteria bacterium, assembly GCA_964356545.1. GTDB lineage: Bacteria > Patescibacteriota > Minisyncoccia > Minisyncoccales > Staskawiczbacteraceae > JACPYG01. Next base: position 4,093 of record CAYHHX010000020.1, read on the forward strand.
ATTTATATAACAACTTCAACTCTTTTAAATTTAATATAGAAACATTTTTTTGAGGATTAATTTTTGCCCACCACAAAGCTTCGTTTGAATAAATATTTCCTATACCAGCAATCACCTCTGGATTCATTAAAACCTGTTTTATCTTTCCCTTTTTGCCTTGTAGTGTTTTTTCAAACTCTTTGAAAGTAAAACTCTTTTCTAATGGCTCAGGTCCTAATTTATTAAATTCTTTTGAACTTAATAAATCTTTTGTTTTCCATAATTCTATTTTGGCAAACTTTCTAACATCAGACAGCGCTAACATTTTTCCATTATCTAAAAAAAAGATGACATGTAAAAATGTATTTATTTTTTCTTCTAAAGGTCCTTTTTTGATTGGTTGCCATTTATTATTTATTTTATTCCATTCTCCAACCATTAAGTGCCCTGTCATCTTTTGATGAATTAAAAGAGAATAGCCTTCTGATAAATCAAAAATTATATTTTTAGCTCTTCGCCATATTTTTATAATTTTTTTATCTTTAATTTCTTTTTTAAAAACTTTAAAATCTTTCGGCTTTTTGATTGTTTTTTCCCAATCCGACCATACATCAACAAAGGTCCTTTTTAGGACCTTTAATCTTAACCCGCTTACGGTTGTTTGAACCTCTGGCAATTCTGGCATATAAATACTATAAAAATGTATTACTTTTTCTTACTCAAAACTTTTTTCCCAACCTGGCATTGATTTAAAACTTCTTTTAAACCATCAAGTTCCTTTTTAAGCTGTGTTATTTCTACTTCTTTAGTTTTTGTTTTCTGTTGTATCATTTCTGACTCATCGATTATTCTCTGAAGTTCGAATGTCCTGTTTTTAACTTTTTGTTCTAGAGCATTGATTATTTCTTCTAACACCTGAGTTCTCGCTTTTACCTTTATATCAACTGATTTTTCTATTGTTTCAATTTTAGAACGACTTTCTTGTAACTCATTAGCTATTTTATTAAAAACTTTAGCCAATTCGCCAAACTCATCTTTAGTTTCTAAATAGGCCCTTGCTGTTAAATCTCCATCGCTTAAATCGGTTGCTCTTTTTAATAATTTTCTTACAGGCATAGCAAGTTTTTGGCCAGTGGCAAAACCAAACAAAAAAATATAAACAGCAGTCAAGGTAAAAATAATATAAAAACCTGTATTTAATCTTTCGTGATTTAACGCTATAAAAATCGTAATAATAAATATTCCTGCAATAATTATGGGTATTGCTATTTTTAATGAAATATTAGATATTTTCATATAATTTTATTTGTGATTTAATAGTAGCGGTAAACGATTGATAAGAGTGTTAAAATCAAAATCTATTAACTTTTTTTCGACCTCTTTTAAATCAAACTTGCCGAATTCACAATTTGAAAGCAAAAACTCTATATCAACATCTTTTTTCATCTCAACTAATTCAAGAGACAAAAAAGCTGTTGTTTTATGAAGTGTTAAAAGATCTTTTATTCTTGGTTTAATATTTGCCATTCCTTGGCTAATTTCACTGTATAGATTTTTAATACTATCAAATTTTTGAATTAATTCGGCCGCTGTTTTTTTACCTATACCAGGCACTCCAGAAATATTATCAGCAGAATCTCCGGACAGCGCCTTAAAATCAATCATTTGAAGGGGCTTCACTCCAAATCTACTAATAATCTTGTCTTCATCATAAACAACCGTATCTTTTATTCCTTTACCTAATGTATAAACCTTTGTAATTTTATCAACCAACTGAAGGTTATCAAGGTCTCCCGACAGTATATATATATCTAAATTGTCTGATTGGTTTTTTGCCGTTGTGGCGATTGTGGCAATTAAGTCATCTGCCTCAAACCCTTCTTTTGCAAAAAAAGGAATCTTCAACTTCTCTAAAACTTCTTTTATTTTTGGTAATTGTAATAATATTTCGTTTGGAGTTTTGGATCTGTGGGCTTTATACTCTTTAAATTTTTCGTGGCGAAAAGTAGGAGTTTTTGTATCAAAGCAAGCAACAATGTAATTAGCCTGTAAATCTTTTATGGCTTTAAACAAAATTAGTAGAAATCCATAAATTGCTCCTGTTTGCTCTCCCGATTTAGTTGTTAGCGGTGGAAGCGCGTGAAATGCGCGATGTAAAAGAGAATTAGAATCAATAATTATCAACCGCTTTTTATCTTCCATATTATTATATAACAGTTTTATTATATCACTTTATTAAATTTGTTAAAAGTTTGGCATCCCATAAATAACTACTTCTCTTTTGTTTTTTTCTAAAAAATTAAACTTAATAATAATTGACCTAGGTAGTATATTTTTAATTCTTTCTGGCCATTCAATTGCAACAATATTTTCAGGATTTAAAATAATACCCAAAAGCCCCAACTCTTCAATATCTTTAGCGCTATTAATTCTATAGCAATCTATATGATAAAAGTTTTTAAAATGCTTCCCTGCCTGCGCAGGTAAGTTTTTTATTTTAAATCTTTTTATAAGCACAAAAGTAGGGCTTAAAACTTTTTCTTTAATGCCTAATCCTTTAGCAAAGCCCTGTAAAAAAGTTGTTTTACCTCCACCTAAGTTCCCCTGCAAACTTAAAACTATAGCCGACTTTCTGACTTTAAATTCTTTTGCTTGTCTTGAGCAAAGTCGAAGGGCTAACTTTTCTCCTAATTTTTGAGTTTGTCTAAAACTTTTTGTAATATATTTCATTTTAATTGACTTATTTTTTGAAATCGCATAGGGTAAAATATATCGTAAAATTAATTCTAAAAATATGACTGATTTAAAACAAGTTCAACAACTTATTGAAGAGGCTAAAAATGTTTATATTATGCCTTCAGAAACTGAGCCAGAGAGCATTACCTCGGCTTTGGCTCTTTTTTATACTTTAAAAGAATTAAACAAAAATGTAAACTTAATTATAGAAGACCTACCAGAAAAATTTAAATTTTTAGTTCCTTCTTTAGACTTTATTGCTTATCCTAAAAATCTTGTTATCTCAATTCCTAGAAAAATAGCCGATATTTCGCAAATCTATTACGAGAAAAATGACGATGCTTTAAAAATTCATTTAACCTTAGATAAGGGTAACATAAAAAAAGAAAATATTTCTTTTTATTTTTCCGAACCTAGGCCAGATCTTATTATCACTTTGGGAATACAAGATTTTAAGGTACAATTATTAGAGAAGCTGGATTCTTTTGGTTTCTTAATAGATTCTCCTATTTTAAATATAGACACTTTGGCTTTACTAAATGAAAACACAAAAGAAAACAAAAACTTTGGTAAGGTTAATTTAATTAAAAATTGCTCTTTTTCGGAAATAGTAATTGATATAATAAGACTAATTAACGAAGGCTCTATTAAAAAAGAAACTGCAAACTGTCTTTTAGCGGGACTGATAATTTACACCGATAATTTTAAAAATTCAAAAACAACTGCTGAAATATTTGAACTCGCCGGGTTTTTAATGAAAAACGGGGGAAGTATAAATAACATTTAATATGGATACACAAAGTAAAAAATTATTAGGAACGGTAATAATTGCCCCTGAAATAATAGAAGAAGTTAAAAGAGACGTAAAAAACATTACGGGCTTTAAAAATAAAATTGGAGAATACTCAGGACAAAATACTACTAATCTCTTAGATATTATTCTATATGGCGCAATTATTCTTGATGCCTCTGATATTCATTTTGAACCCCAAGAAGACGATTCTAAATTAAGAATAAGGCTTGATGGTGTTTTGCAAGATGTTATTTTTTTTGAACAAAATGCTTATCATAGTTTAATTTCCAGACTAAAACTTCTTTCAAGATTAAAATTAAATATTACAGATAAGCCCCAAGACGGCAGATTTACAATTGAAATTGCCGACTCTTTAATCGAAATCAGAACTTCTAGTTTGCCAGCTGAATACGGTGAATCGATTGTAATGAGAATTTTAAACCCTAAAAATTTAATAGGAATAGACGCATTGGGTTTAAGAAAAGATTTATACAAAGTTTTTGAAAAAGAAATTCAAAAGCCAAACGGAATGATAATTATTACAGGTCCTACTGGCTCTGGTAAAACAACTACTTTATATGCATTTTTAAAAAAAATTCAAAACTCAGAAATTAAAATTATTACAATTGAAGACCCTATTGAATATCACTTAAAAGGTATTTCTCAAACTCAAGTAGCGCCAGAAAAAGGATATGACTTTTCAGATGGATTAAGGTCTATTGTAAGGCAAGACCCCGATGTAATATTAGTTGGCGAGATTAGAGATTTAGAAACAGCTAAAATTGCTCTTCAGGCGGCGCTAACTGGACATTTAGTATTGTCAACTTTACACACAAACGACGCGGCTGGCACAATTCCAAGGTTGGTTGATTTGGGAGTTGATGTTGCTTCTATTGCACCTGCTCTAAAAATGGCAGTAGCCCAAAGGTTAATAAGAAAAGTCTGTAAAAAGTGTTCTACTCTTTCAAGGCCAACTGCTAAAGAATTAGATGAAATTAAAAAGGGATTAAAAGGTTTACCTAGCAGTATAAAACTACCCGATTTAAATAAAATAGAAATTAAAAAAATAAATGAAAAGGGTTGCGAGTTTTGTAATTTTACAGGATACAAAGGCAGGCAAGGATTATTTGAGGCGTTTTTAGTGGACTCTCAAATAGAAAAATTTATTTTAACCAACCCGCCAGTTTCGTCGGTCAGAGAACTAGCAATCAAAAAAGGAATGGTAACGATGTATCAGTCGGGCTTAATTGATGTTGTTATGGGAAACACAACATTACAAGAGATATTAAGAGTTGTTGAAGAAGACGAATCTGTCCGTGCAGGAGGAGAAAAAACCACCCTTTAAAAAATAAAAACAGCTCTGGAGTTGGAGGCGTCTTTATGTCTGGGACATAAGTAAAGGCTTGTCTGAGGAATAATCGAGCCGGAGCAAGATTACCCGGAAACTGAGACAAACCCATATAAAGCCTCCAACTCCAGAGCTGTTTTAGTCAAAAACCCATTTTGGAGTGTGGGATTCGAACGCGAATCAGCTTGAGAAGCGAAAAAATTAGATAATTTCAATGTTTCTTGCGACGAAATGTAACAATAGCTACATTGAGGAGCA
>CAYHHX010000021.1:0-8907 GCA_964356545.1 uncultured Candidatus Saccharibacteria bacterium
AAAGATACGCTTTCTTTATACTTTTTAAGTTTTCCTTCAATAATTTGGTCTGTAATATTTGTTGGTTTGCCAGAATCTTTTACTTGCTCTGTATATATCTTTTTTTCGCCATCTAAAAATTCTTCTGGTATATCGCTGTCCTTTATGAACAAAGGATTCATCGCGGCTATTTGTAAACAAATTTCATGAGCCAAATTCTTAAAATCAGGAGATTTTGCAACAAAATCTGATTCGCACCTTATATCTAATAATACTCCAGTTTTTGAAGTTGGATGGATATAAGATTCAATGGTGCCTTGCTTTGTTTCTCTTGCTGTTTTTTTACCAGCCAAAGTTTTACCCCAAATTCTTAAAAACTCTTTGGCTTTTTTAATATCTCCTTTGGATTCTTCTAAGGCTTTTTTGATTTCTGTAGGAGAAACTCCTGTTTCTTCCCTTAATTCTTTAATTTGGTCAATTGTAACCATACTAACTTTTTGAGTTTTTTATTGTTTCAGAAACTTTATCTAAAATATATTTTACAGAAGAAATTACATCATCGCTAGCTGGAATAGGATAATCTACTATAGTTGGGTCAACATTAGTATCTGTTATTGCAACTATAAAAATCCCTTTTCTTTTAGCTTCTCTTGCGCAGGTAATTTCTTTTTTTAAATCAAAAATAAAAACAGCTTCTGGAAGTTTTGACATATTTTTTATCCCTTCAAATTTAATTCTTAAAGATTCTAATTCTTTATCAATTTTTAATCTTTCTTTCTTTGTATATTTTTCCAGTTCTCCTGTTGCTTTTTTATTTTCCATTTCTTTAAAATATTCTACTCTTTTTGAAATTGTTTCAAAATTTGTAAATGTTCCACCTAACCATCTTTCTGTAATATAGGGAACATTGCAATCCTCTGCAGCTTTTTTAACTAATTCTTTTATCTGAATTTTCGTACCAACAAAAATTATTTTTTTATTATCAGAAACAAGATTTGAAACAAATCTTAAAGCCGTGCTAAAGTGTTTGGCTGTTTTTTCTAAGTCAATAATATTAGTATTATTTTTAATACCTGAAACATAAACTTTCATTTTTGGGTGTAGCCTTGAAACAGTGTGCCCAACACCTAAACCACAAGACAACATTTCTTCTATATTGATCTTAACCTCTTCTATGGTTCTTTTTTTTGTTGCTTCTGTCATTTTTATGTTTTCTTCTTTATTATTTTCTTTTTACTCAATCGTTCTTTAAATTTTTGAACTCTACCTAATGTATCTATTACATTTTCTTGCTTTGTATAAAAAGGATGGCACTGAAAACAAACTTCAGTTTCTATAAATTCTTTTGTTGAGCCAACAACAAAACTTCTGCCACAGGCGCATTTCGCATTCGCTTTTTGAAAATATTTAGGGTGTATATCTTTTTTCATAAATAATCATCGTATTACTATAATAGTTAAAATACTATCAAATTTTTATAATAAATACAATAGATGGATAAAAAACAACCTTTACAAATGAATTTTAGTATGATATTTAAATATTGGTGTTGTTCTTTGATAACTGACAAAAATATGGAGACTTTTATGATTACCGAAGATAACCGATTTGACGCAGTAGACAAATTATTTGACGGGTTAGACCAAATTGCAAACAACTCTAATGTTGAAAAACAAGTTCCAGAAGTTATGGAACGCCTTATGGGTCTTAAAAAAGAGGGGTTGTTAATAACTTATCCTACTAAAAAAAGCAAGTATACAATTAATTCTTTTGTAATTAGAGATTATTTGGAAACTGACTCTGATGCTGACTCTGATAATGTTGATAATAATTCTCAGATTATATTATACCCTATGTTTCCAGAAGATGCTCAATATGGTAAACTTGCTCGTCATTATACTAAGAGAGTATCGTATGCTTCATATGGTTGCCGAAGTAATACGATTACAATAAATATGTCGTTTTCCAGTAAGGAAACACCGCGTTTTTTGGCACATTTGTTTATTCATGAACTTGGACATGCAGAAGCTGCAAAAAAAGAAGGAAGGTTATTTAGTAAAAGTTTAAAACCCCCGAATGAACGCTTGAGGGAAGAAACTGACATGTGGACTGTTGATTATAGATTAATGCTCGCTATTGGCGGAAGTGATTACCGAGAGGCGGCAAAAAAAATGGCGGTTGAAATTCATCAGTGGTGTTGCAAAAATAGAAAATGTCCTGATTATCGGGGGAGAGGTATCGCCTTGAAGCATTGTTTTGGTGATTTATCAGATATAGATTCTAATAAAGAAAGGGATCGTACTTTTTTCTATTATTGTTATCTTATGTTTGTTGATTATTGTTTTGATAGGGAAAAAGCTAAAGAAATTAAGTTACAAATTATTCAGGAAATTCATCCCCATATAATATAATGATAAAGATAATCTTATATCAATTTTCTCCAAACAATAAAAATTCATGCTCATTACCAAATATGGTTGTGAGCTTTTTTTATAATTACCTTGATTTTGGCTTAAAAAACTGATATATTAAAATAATATGACTGATGAAAATATTCAAAATAAGCAAGCTGTTATAATAGAAATTCGGGCTGGAACTGGCGGTAACGAGGCTGGTTTATTTGCAAGAGACCTTTATAGAATGTATTCAAAATATGCTCAAACTAAAGGTTGGAGTCAAAGAATTTTAGATTCTAATACTTCTGATGTTGGAGGATATAAAGAAATAATTTTTGAGCTAAACGGCATAAGGGCTTTTTCAGAAATGCAATACGAAGGGGGCGTTCATAGAGTTCAAAGAATTCCTAAAACAGAAAAGTCTGGAAGAGTTCATACCTCAACAGCAACAGTAGCTGTTTTACTAAAACCTCAAAAAACAGAAATAAATATTAATCCTGCAGACCTACAAATAGACACCTATAAAGCATCTGGCCCTGGAGGACAATATGTAAATAAAACAGAATCAGCCATAAGAATTACACACAAACCAACAGGTCTTGTTGTTACTTCGCAATCAGAAAGAAACCAATTACAAAACAAAGAAAATGCCTTATCTGTTTTATCGGCTAGACTTTTACGAAGACAAGAAGAACAAGATTTATCAAAACTTACGGCTGAAAGGCGAGAACAAATAGCTTCTGCAAAACGCTCCGAAAAAACCCGCACTTACAATTTTCCTCAAAACCGAATCACAGACCACAGAATTGGAAAAAGTTGGCACGATTTAGAAAATATTATTGATGGCAATTTAGAACCAATTATAAAAGCATTTAAAAAATTAGAACACTAATTTTATTGGATTGCCGCGATATCTTTTTCGTATTGAGCCGCTATGCTCAAAACTGAATTTCCATAAAATTCTTCCCATTTTGTCCAAGAAGAACCCGAAAAATAATTCATTGTGGCTTTAAACTCGCCACTTTTTTTATTTCCACCAGAATCTTTTAAATATAATGCTGTTGCTAAAAATGCATCTCTAATGTCCCATGGGTCGGCAACTCTTCCTGTAGTTGCTTCAACTTTACCACTATACGATGTCCAAGTTGACGCTATAAATTGCCCAGGCCCCATTGCCCCTCCCCATCCATAAGGAACGCCATTAGAATACATAACGCAAGAAACCGGCGTTGTAAATGGATCACGAATTAACCCTTTTCTATCGTTTATGTTTTTTATAGTTTCTAAGAAATATGGAATAGATTTTGGATTCATTGTTTTAGGCGAAACAGCTCCTGTTTTTATTTTTACACCAGCTCCAGTTTCTGTATTTTTTAAATAACATTGGCCCACATTTTTACCTAAATTAGATTCTTGAGTTATAATCGCCAATATTAAAGCTGGTCTTACGCCTGTATGACCGGAGGCATATTTTGCAATTTCGAAAGCCTCGCCAAAACTTGGCGCTTCTGAAACACCTAGCAAATCAAAGATTCTAGATCTGATAGTAGCAGCCTTTTTTTCTGTTTCTTTTTTATCTAAAAGTTGTTTTTGATATTGGGCTTCGGTTAATTTTAGATAACCTTCTTGCTCTTTTTTTGTTTGCAGAGATTGTTGTTTTTGTAGAGTTTGAACTTTAACTACTTTTTGTAACTGATTTTTTTCATCATCCATTTTTACTTTTTGACCTTCTAAATAAGATTTTAAGTTTTCAGTGCTGTCTAAAAGATCAGCTACTTTAGAATTTAAACCTTCTAAATAAACTAAATTATCGAAAAAATCAGAAAGGTTACCATCAAGTAAAATTTCAATCGATGATTTTTGGTCTTCTTCATTTAAAGACCTTAAAATACTAATAATCTGACCTTTAGCGCCGCCAATTTTAAAAGAAGTTTTTTCTATTGAAGCCTGAGTGTCCCCTATTTGAAGCCCCAAACCTTTTACCATCACATTGCCCTGATTAATTTGATATTCCAAATTTATCACTTTCTTTTTTAAAGATGAAACTTGAGATTGAAGAGTCTTTTTTTCTTGCTCTGTTTTTGTAAGGTCTTCTGCTATTTTTTGACTTTCTTGTTCATAATAAACCGCACACTTTTCTAGTGTTGCCTTGCATTCAGATGAACTTAGCCCATTACAACCAGCGACTGATTCAGATATTTTTTTGCACATATCTGCCAATTCTTCGGCCAAAACAAAACCAGGCAACATTAAAACCCAAATAAGCAACGATAAAATAACTTTTTTTACCATATATAAAAATATAATTATATTGTCATTATAGCTATTTTAAATAAATATGTAAACATATTTATTTGTAATTACTTAATCTTTCCTGCCTTTTTCTCTAAAAATAAAACAGCCCCGTGATAGGAGGCTGTAATTTATTTTTATTCCCGCCCCCTCGGGGCGAGACTCGCTAGGCTTTTGGCTCTTCTATAATTTCTTTTTCTTTTCTTTCTTTTTCTATTTTTTCCACGCTTTCTACATTTTCTTCTATCGGCTTTTCTAATTCCTCTTCAATTTTTTGTTGCTCGGCAACAGAAGCAATAATTTCATCTGGTTTTTTTAAAACTTTGACATTTTCTGGTAAAACTAAATCTTTGATAAAAATATGGTCGGCAAATGTTTTAAGTCCGTCTATGGAAACCTGAATTTCGTGCGGTAAATTTTGAGGCAACGCTTTGACTTCAACTTCTGTAATGTTTTTTACTAAAGTTCCGCCAAGGTCTTTTTCGGCAAGAGCTATCCCAAAAAACACCAAAGGAACCGTAGCCTCTACTTCTTCTTTTAAAGATGCCTGGAAAAAATCAACATGTATAAATTTATCACTTACTGGATCTTTTTGGATTTCATGTATTAAAACTGGTCTTTTTTCTTTTTCCCCCTCGACATTTAATTCAATCAAAGAACTCTCGCCAGCTTTTTTAAAAACTTTCTGAAAATCTTTGTAATCAATTACAATAGAAACGTTTTTAGCTCCTGGGCCATAAACTACCGCAGGAATTTTGTCTGCTTTTTTTATAGATTTTGTTTTTCTTCCAAAATCTTTTCTAATTTTTACCAATAATGAAATCATGTTAGATATACTACTATATTTATTTACAGTTGTAAAGACATTTGTCTTTTTTATTGTTTATATTTTATTATTATTAATTTTTATCTAAATAATGTTTACGGCTTCACGTATAACTTCAACTTTTTTAAATTTTGTATTTTTATTTAATAAACCATTTTTAGGGCCCATTTCTGCTATGCATCCTATAGAATTTGCCATACCAAGCTGAATTGATTTTTTAATATCTCCATTATATCTTATAAAGTCAGAAATAAATCCAGAAGCAAAAGAATCACCAGCCCCAGTTGTATCAACTATTTTTCTTTCTTCAAAAGGCTTAGCTCTATAAAGATACTTCCCATCAGATACCGTAACCCCTTCTCCTCCTTTTGTCATAACAACAACGCCTGAACATATTTGATCAATTTTTTTAAAAATTTCATTTTCATTTTCATACGAAATTTTTGTTAAAGAAGAGGCTTCTTCTTGATTCAAAATTAAAACATCAACTTTATCAAAAACTCTTTTTAAATCTTCTATGGGTTTTGAAAGCTGACAGTTTCCTGGATTAATAGCAATATTAATTTTATTTTTATGAGCAAAATTTATAATATCTTCAAAACTGTCGCACAATAAACCAGATAGTGGGGCTAGATAAATCCATTTTGTTTTCAACTTTTTCCATGGAATATCATTTTTACCAATAAGTTCAGACGCTCCTTTATAAACCAAAATAGTTCTATCTATTTTATTTGAGCCATTTATAATAATAGAATGATTTGTTGATTTTTCTTTTATTTTTTTAACAAACTGCGCATTTATGCCTAAATTTTTAAATTCATTAGTTATATTTTGCCCCGAAATATCTTGACCTACTGCTCCACAAAAAGCAACCTTAAAACCCTGTTTGACAAATGTAGTCGCTGTATTAGTGCCACCGCCACCAGAATAAAAAAACATTTGTTCAATATCAACTTTAGATCCCAAATTAAAACAAATCCCCCGACCGGTAACAAAATCATCTTTACTATCTATTATTTTTAGATCTTTTAGATTTACTAATATATCCTGTGTAGCTGAACCAAAAGTTATAATATCAAACATAAATTTAATTTTAAAAAGGGATAATTCCAAGTTTTTTTTCTTTTTCTGCCACTAACAAATATGCTTTTATAATTGAATCCGGATTAAGTGATATTGATTCAATCCCTTGTTCCACTAAAAATTCTGTAAAATCAGGGAAATCAGACGGAGCTTGGCCACAAATACCAGAATATTTCTCTTTTTCTTTGCAAGCTTTTACAACTTTTCTAATTAATTCTTTTACTGCCTCGTTATTTTCATTACCAATACTAGCTATTTGTGAATTGTCTCTATCTAAGCCTAAAGTTAATTGAGTTAAATCATTTGATCCTATAGAAAATCCGTCAAAAATTTCTAAAAACTGATTAGCTAAAATAACATTGGAGGGAATTTCACACATTACATAAACTTTTAATCCTTCTTCTTTTTTCAAACCGTTTTCTGCCATAATATCTAATACTTTTTTCCCCTCTTGCGCTGTTCTGCAAAAAGGCAACATAACCTGCACATTATTTAATCCAAATATTTCCCTAACTTTTTTAATTGCTTTTAATTCTAAAATAAACGCTGGTTTAAATTTTGGGTCATAATATCTTGAGGCCCCCCGAAAACCCAACATTGGATTTTCTTCTTTTGGTTCATATAATTCTCCCCCAACTAAAGACCTATATTCATTTGTTTTAAAATCAGAAAATCTTACAATCACCTGCTTTGGATAAAAAGCAGAACCGATTTTACCAATACCTTCTGCCAATTTATCAATATAAAATTGAACTTTATCATTATATCCAAGAGTTAGCTTATTTATTTTATTTTTCAAAACTGGACTTAAATTTTTGAAGTTTATCAAAGCTTGTGGATGAACTTTAATATAATTTGCAATAATAAATTCCTCGCGGGCCAATCCTACGCCGTCATTTGGTATAAAACTTAAATTAAAAGCCTGACTTGGATCTCCCAAGTTCATTGTGATTTTTGTTTTTGTTTTTTTAATATTTGAAATATCTGTTTTTTTAATTTCAAAAGAAATTATTCCTTCATAAACCTTACCAGTTTGGCCTTCTGAACAATCTACTGTTATTGGTTGACCAGTTCTGATAATTTTTGTAGCATTTCCAGATCCAACTATACAAGGAATACCCAACTCACGAGAAACAATAGCCGCATGAGCTGTTCTTCCGCCAGAGTCTGTTACAATAGCCGAAGCCAATTTCATTGCCGGCACCCAATCGGGATCTGTTATAGTAGTTACTAAAACCTCTCCCTTTTTGAATTGTTTAATATCTTTTACGCCTAATATCCGTTTTGCGCGACCTGAACCAATCTTATTACCAACACTTAAGCCCTCCACTAAAACTTTGGGATGCCCTTTAGATTGTTTTGATTTATCTAAAACATAATCTTCCAATACATTAATATTTTTCTTACTAGAAATTGTCTCTGGTCTTGCTTGCACAATATATAATTTACCATCTTTACCATCTTTAGCCCATTCCATATCCATTGATCTTTTATAGTGATCTTCAATAATTATTGACCATTTAGATAAAGATAAAATTTCTTCATCAGTTAAAACAAACTTCTCTCTATCTTTTAAAGGAGTTGGAATATTTTTAGTTGGTTTTTTGGGATTCTTATCGTAAATCATTTTCATCAATTTTGACCCAACTTTCTTTTCTACAATGGAGTTGAATCCTTTCTTAAGAGTTGTTTCAAAAACATAATACTGGTCTGGTTCAATCCGGCCCAAAACTACATTTTCTCCAAGACCGTAACTAGCATTAATTAAAACAATATCTCCAAATCCAGACTCAGTATCGCAAGAAAACATTACCCCAGACGCTCCTATATCCGACCTTACCATTTTTTGTATTCCGGCAGACAATCCAACTTTTGTATGAGAAAAACCCATCTCTTGTCTATATACAATAGCTCTATCTGTAAAAAGCGACGCAAAACATTTTTTTACTGCTTCTAATACATTATCAGTGCCTCTAATATTTAAAAAAGTTTCCTGCTGCCCGGCAAAACTGGCGCCCGGTAAATCTTCAGCAGTAGCAGATGAACGCACTGCTACATCAACATTTTCTACTTTATGTTCTTTTGATAATTCCTTGTAAAATAAAACGATATCCCTTGAAAGTTCTTCCGGTAATTTGGAATTTAAAATAAGACCTCTAACTGCTTTTCCTTTTTCTTGCAAACTTTTTATGTCGTGAATATTAATATTTTTTAAAATAGCATTAATCTTTGGAGTTAATCCGGTTGTGTTTAAAAAATTAAAATAGGCATTGGCGGTTGTAGCAAAACCGTTTGGAATATTTATTCCCAAAGATATTAAATTATTAATCA
>CAYHHX010000022.1:0-8808 GCA_964356545.1 uncultured Candidatus Saccharibacteria bacterium
AATGTTTTTTGCACAACATCAATGGTTGCTGGCGATTGTTTCATTAAAAATTGCAAAGAAGAATTTGAAATAATCGGTTTTCCATATTCTGATTTCATAAAGTCGTCCACATCTTGGGTTATTGTTGTAACTCCAAGAAAGTATTTTCTTCCTCTTTTTGCCAAACCAAACAAAAATGAAGCGCCGTCTTCCGATTGCATCAACCACCACGCTTCGTCTACTACTAATATTCTTTTTTTAAGCTTTGTTCTAATAATATTCCAGACATATCTCATAACAATATAAAGGGCCATTGGTTTTAGGGATTCTTCCATATCTCTTATACCAAAAACAGTCATATTTTTTTCTATTGATATATTTGATTGCTGGTTAAAAAAACTGGCAAAAGTTCCTTTAGTAAACTTTTTAAGCCGTTTTATTAAAGAATCGGTTCCCTCCATGCTTTCTAAGATTTCTACAAAATCACTCATTAAAGGAGTGTTGTCCTTCCATGTTTTAGGGTCAGCCTTGGCCGTAATGTCTCTTACGGCGTAAGTTTCTGTTAAGGCTTCGTCTATAATGCTGTCTTCTTCTGGATTAAGGCCGCCCAACATAATTCTCAAAAGTCCAACTAAGTTGATAATATTTGACCTTAAAATATCTTCCGGGTCATCGTCTGGCCCGGGCATAGGCAAGTCAAAAGGATTGACATGGACAGCCGAATTTAAAGAGATTTTAAAAAATGACCCTCCCACCGCGTCGGCTAAATATTCATACTCGTTTTCTGGGTCAATAATAATAACATCAACCCCCTGCATTAAATATCGTAAAATTTCTAACTTAACAAAAAAACTTTTACCTGCGCCTGCCTTAGCAAAAACTACAAAGTTGGCATTTTCTAAACTAAATCTATCAAACAAAACAAGAGAATTATTATGACGATTAACTCCATATAAAATTCCTTCATTAGAACTTAAGTCAAAAGAAACAAAAGGGAAAGAGGTTGAAAGGGGCTCTGTATCCATTGGTGCATGTACGCCAATTAAATCTAATCCATAAGGACTGCTCGAGATAAATCCTTCTTTTTGGCGGAACAGAGCAGGTTTTATATAAATTAAACGAGATTCAAAAATTGACCTTAGGGTAAGTTCGGTATCTTTTAATCCTTTTTCAGTGGTTTCATAAACAGTAATATAAATACCAAGTCTAAACATTCTTTCTTGGGCAGTCATTAATTTGTCTCTGAGATTTTCAATATCTTTATAGGCAATTTCCAATGAAGGATCTCTTATTAGCCCCTTTTCTTCTCTTTCTAAAATTTCTGAAGAAACTTCGGTAATTTTTTTCCTTAACTTTTTTAAAATTAATTCTCCCGAAATTGGATGAATAAAAAAGGAGATGTCCATTGGGGTGTTTAAGTCAATTACCGGAGAAAACCACCCTGTATTTAAATATCTTGGATAAGAAAATATAAAAAATGACTTGGCTAATCTCTCGCCCAATTTTATGTGGTCTGACATAATTCCAATATAGGGAGGAGCAATAATATCCCGTACGTCAAAAGCCTCTTCTTCAAAGATTTTATCTGTAATTTCATTTTCCTTTTTCCACCCCAAGATATCTAAAAAAGGTAATTTCATTTTATTTTGCGAGCAATCGAGCAACCCAGCCCTCTAAGCTTTTGAATTTTTACATTTAGCATAGAGGGCTGGGTGAGTTCGCTATAGCTCACTCATTTAAATTATTTCAGCAGTTCTGGTAATATTTCAGGGTAATATCCGATTTCTGCTTGTTCTGGATGATGTATTGACCAAAAAAGTTCAATTAATTCGGGCGTTGTCAAAGGAACAGCTTCTAATCCGCATCGCCTTAACCCCATTGCTAAAAACTCCATTCTTTGCCAAATCTGTGATTTGCATCTTTGAAAATCATCATCTTTCATTTGTTGCTCTTTTTCTTTTTTAGTTTTTAAAAAGTCAAACTGTTTTGCAATAGCTCCAACACCTAAAACTTCCATTAAACTATATGGCACAACAATATAAAAGCTTTTTGTCATAATCATATCTCCCTTAACTAAGTTTTTTATAAATTCTCTATAAGAAGAAGTTTGTTGCCGAAGCAACTCATTGGTTTGTTTCTCTTCCAAATCTTTTAATCCGTCTAAATATGGCGTAATGTTTATGTTGCGCGATTGGATGACTATTTGACAAAAAAAGTCTAATGAATTTAAAAAAGTTTGAAAGGCGTAAATAATAGCTGATTGTTCTTCGTCGGATTTTAGAGCAAAGTTTATTGAAGAAACCATTAAAATCCCTCTTATGGCATTGTTTTTTAAAATTAAAACTCCTTCTCTAATATCTTTTATTTCTAAAAATTCTTGCGTGGCTGAATTTGCCATAAATTTAAAAGTCTAAAAAATTAAAAATATAAAAATCTAACTATAGCTCACTTTTTGATTTTTTATAAATGATATATATCCATTTATTGACCTTTCTAATTCTCTCCCCTCTTTATAAAGTTTATCAAACTCATCTTTTATTATATATCTTTCGTCTAATGCTACATATAGCTGATCTAAAACTTCATTAACAGATCCTCTCGCTATCCTACAAAACTGGATATTTTCTTGATATGAATATCTTCCAAATCCCTCAGCTATATTCGAAGAAATTGAAATTGTAGCTCGTAGTATTTGTGGTGTTAAAATAAACTTTTCATTTTGTGGAAATTTTCTAGTAATACTGTAAATTTCTTTTCTGAATTTCCTACAAAGCTGCCACGCTTTTATGTCCTCAAAAGTTTTAGACACTTATTTTTATTTTTTTATGTTTTTAGTTTTTTATCACTTGGTTTTTAATTCTACTTCCGTGTGTATTTTTTTTAACCTGCTCTCTTGGATTTTTAGCGCATGTCCTTCTTCTATTTTTCTAATTTCGACTCTTTTAATAGTTTTAAAAGGGTAAGGTGATTCCTTTTTTTGCCAGACATAATTTTTTGAACCAGTGGCAAAACCCAAAGAGTTTAAAAGAACATTTGATATAGGGGCTCCGTTTACCGTGACAAAAGCCAACCCTATGGAAGAAATGCTAATTATTATTGAAAAAATTGCAAAAAGAAATCGTGGTAAAATAAAATATAAAACAAAGCAAACAGCTCCAGCTCCAACAATATAAAAAAACTGTCTGAAACTTATAAAAAAAGCTATTTTCCCTTCTTGTTCAATAAATTGAGGAATGGGATAATTCTCCATTTTTTTATTATACCATACAGCAAATAAAGCCAACAATAATAGTTATTAACATCTTTTTTGAACTATTGACAAACACAAAGCAGTATGATACAATTAAGGGGTGAGTCTGAATGTTTCAGGCACAGCCCTTTGTCAACTAAATAAGGAGAATAGCGATGAGAACGATTGTGACGGTTATCGTGCTGGTTTTAATATTAATGGTGTCGGGTTTTTTACTTTTGGTTAACCCTTGGTTGGCATTGACTTGTTTTTTGGTGTTGACGATTTTGTTTATCTTTAATGGTATCCGAGTAACTCCAGCAAATCCTCCTCATAAGGGGATGTTGGTTTTTCTCGGCAAAAGACAAGAAGTTGTTTTGGATGAAGGGTGGAACTTTCTCCCACTTTATCCGATAATTTTCAACTTGATTCTAATTAAAGTTGAAAAAGTTAACTACGGTCTTAGTCCACAACAAGTAAGAACTCCAGACAAAGCGATGATTTCTATTTTGGCAAGTATAACATGGATACCGGGCATAAAAAATAGCCCAGAATCCTATATTACTTACCTTAATTCAGGAGGAGAAGAAGGAGTTAAAAGAGTCATTAATGACATTATTAAAGACCGTACGAAGACATGGGCGGCATCTAACAAAGATGGTCCAGCTACATGGGTAGAAGCGCAGTCCCTAAGAGACGATATTCACGAAGTGCTTGTGAAGTCTATTTTGGGGGATACTCTATCTAGGGTTGATGACGAGGTTCCCACCAACACATGGATGAGATTTTTTGAAAAGCCCCAATCGGAACCGACGGATTATGAAGCAAATCCTCGTAACAAATGGGCTTTCAAGGGCAAGGATGCGGAAGGTAATGTAGTCTGGAATTGGAATGGGCTACAAGCCATTTACGATGCGAAACTCGATAAAGATGGCTTGAAGGAAAAAGTTAATCAGAGAAAAAAGGATGTAAAGGAAATACGCGAAGGCAAAGGAAGCTTTGGAGATGAAAGTCTCGGAATCACAATTATCAGATTTACCGTCAATGAAGTCAGAGTAGAGGGCGAGGTTGCCAAAGCCGCAGAGTTAGAAGAAAAAGAAAGGTTAGAAAGAGACGCCGATATAGTAGAGATAGACAATGTCTCCGCAAGAGTTGCAATGCTAAGAAGAGAACATCCCGAGATGTCTCTTGAAGAGGCAATTAGGATCGTTCAAATAGAACGAGGAAAGATCTCAAAATCAGTTATTGAGGTGCTTGGTGCTTCAACTGGTCTTGGACAAGATTTTCTTGGTGCGCTAGGGTTTCAAAGAATGCCTGGCGGGCAATCGGGTGGTAATCCTTCAGAAAAGAAAGGAGGCAAAAAGAAGGTGTCGGAGACGACAGAGGAGGAAACTAAAGCTAGAGTTGAAAAAGCAAGAAAGGAGTTTGAGGAAAAGTATGGCAGGAAGCCAAATTGGTAGAAACAATAATGGTAATGCCTATTTTAAAAGGTAAAACCAAAAGGGTTGAATTATTTAATTCAACCCTTTTTTATTTTTTAATTTTTATTGTACTGATTCGCGATGGATAACCGATTTTTTTGGCTAAATTTTAACACTCTTGACAAACATAAAGCAGTATGATACAGTTAAGATGTAGGCTTGAATGTTTCAGGCACAGCCCTTTGTAAACTAAATAAGGAATGAAACGATGAATCCTCTACGGATCACCAGTTACTATGCTATGGCGCTGATGGCGAAGTACGACTTTGTATTTACCAATGTGCCAGAGTCGTACTTTAAGGAGGTGGTGCGCTTTGGCGGTCACAGAAAAACCCTTCTTTCGAAAAAGGGTTACAAAATTGACAAGAAAGGCGACATCACAAAACTCAAGAAGGGAGAGTCGCCGGAAACATCACTTCCCGGAGGATTGAGGCTTATAGGGTGGCCATTCATTGACAGAATCTACAAAAGAGAGATGAAGTTTTTGAAGAGCTTGCCTAATGGTGAGATTAAGCCTTATGATGAGCCAAATATTGACAAGTTTTATGCAAGGGTTGATTATACTTATGCTCTTCCCTTTGTGAAGTGCGAGGATAAAAATAATCTTCCCTTGCTGGGGCATGCAACGCTTTTAGCGCATGTTGTCAATCCGACTAAATTCTTGTTTGAGTCAGCAAATTTTTACGAGACGATGGTAGGACTTGTTCTGCCATCTGTTCGTGAGTGTCTCAATGGTTTCGCTTATGACGAAACCAAGGGCAAGAAAAAGAAGGAGGAACTTAGTAAAATCATTTGGAAAGAACTTAATGATCCTAATCCAGATGGATCAAAAAGCGTGATTAGCCAATTACGCGATGACTATGGGATTGTAATTGTCGCTCTTCGAATTGTCAACATTGACCCATCGGAGGAGTATCGCGATATCACTCTGACTAAGTGGAAAGCAGAGCGCGAAGCGGATGCTGCTCGAGCAGTGGCTAAGAAACAAGCCGAAGAAACTGAAGGCAGGGTTATTGAGTCAGTTGCTAGAGCAAATGGCATAACGCGAGAGGAGTTAGAAAAAGTTCTCGCAACAAACCCGAAAATGAAAGGTTTGCCAGCTATCGATGGTGGCTTGAAAGAGGATTTTGCTCATGCTCGCGACTTACTAAAACGCGATCGCGCAGGAGCAGGTCTTGAAGATATTCGCGTTGGAAACGTGGATGGAACTCCATTAGAACCCGGAATCGCTACAATTGCTGCCCTGTTTGGTATAGGAAAACGCAAAGGCGGGAAGTCGGGTGGTTCATCAGGTTCTGCTCAAAATCCTTCATCGGGAGGAGAAAAAGCGAAAAGGCTAAGAGACAAAAAAGTTACCACGGATGACATGTTGGATGATCTCGACGAACTCGAAAAGGAAGGAGAGTAATCAATAAGTTTTGCTGAAAAGCAAAGCCGAAGCGGTTAAACTGTTTAGTTTAACCGCTTTTATTTTACAAAAATTATTTATTGTATTGATTCTCTATAGCTATCAGATTGGTTTTGATTATTTGTTTTTTTGGGTTCTTTATTATTTTTTTTAGACACTTCTTTAAGTTTTTCTATTTTTTGCTCGTCTAACTTTTTTTCTGGCATTTCTGGTTTATATATTTCTCCTATTTGAGGCATTCCTATCGGAGGCTTGATTTTTGTGAATATTTCAGATTCTGCCGATTCTTCTTTAAAAGTAATTTCGTGCTCTTTTTTCACAAGCTCTGTTTTTAAAACTTTTTTAGTTATAGAAACGAGCCCTATCTCAATATCTTGCGCAAGATATTTTGCCGTTTCTTCTGCAATTTCCAAATATTCTTTCAATAAAGAAACCATTTCTTTATCTGAAATTTCTCCACCAGCCCTCTTTATTGTTAAATCAAGAATAACTGCTTCTGGTATAATAAAAGACTCTCCTTTCTCTAATTTATCAAAAAAATCTTCATCTATGCCCTTTAATCCGAATTTTTGTATAATTCCAGAAATAATTGGAGTGGTCTCTTGTGTGAAAATTATTTTATATTCTTCTTGCATGTTTTATTAACTCAAAATTTCTTATAATACTCAAAAATCAATTAAACAAAGATCGAATTATTCTGGAGCATTTTTTGCATTTCTGACATTTGTTTTCTTAAAGCCATTCTTTCAGGGCTTCCCAAAGGCAGCGCTTTCATTTCGTTAAATAATTTTACAAATTCAGGACTTTGTTGCACCAAAGAAAGCACTTTTCCGGTATTGTCGTGTTTCGTTTTCCATTTTTTTATAGCTTCAATATTTTCTTGAGGAGTGTCTTTAGCTATTTCAGCCATCTTTGTAGGGTTTTTAAGCATTACAGTTTTCATAAATGTTTCGTTGATTGCTTCAGAAGGGAGCTCTTTTAAGGTTTTATTATCTGCTTTCTGATATGCCTCATTAGTTAATTGTTGTTTAGCGGCGCCTTGGCTTAAACCTTTACCGCCCTTAGCAATTGGTTTCATATATTCTGCCACTTTAGTTTTGTTATACTGCGCCGTTAAAGGATGTTTATATAAATCATTTTTATCTGCCCCGTAAGATTCGGCATGGGCTATGGCAGATTCAATATTTTTAATTTTACCAATTTTACCCTGCTTGAATAGCATTTCTGTAGCCCTGGCTTTATCTAAATTAGCTTCGCGTCCTATTGCTCCTCTATTAGCTACTTGGGCAAGTCCGTCGCTTGACATTGCGTCTAGTCGATTTGTGCGCCCTTTTGATTTTAGCGCCTCTTGTTGATTGGCGGCATTTGTCCCTGGCTTTATTAGTCTTAGGCTTTCGCCCACGCTTGTAACTTTAGATTTTATTGCGTTGCCTACTCTTGATGCCCCACTTTTATCTAATGCTGCTCCGCCTAACTTTTTTGCACCACTCCAAGCTTGACCTTGCCCCCACGAGGTTGCTTTTTTGGCGGCTCCAGTGATAAATCCAGCTCCCATTGCTGATGTTTGCAGAGAAAAAATGAAGCCGACAATTAGAAAAAGGCCAGGCACAAAGAATACCAAAAATCCATCGTCCATTTGGGCGGCAGTATAATGCTCCGTAATTTTATCTGCCAAAAACATAGTAAAAGCACCTGGTATGCCTATAATGCACCATTGGAAAAAATTATTCCACCACATTTCAAAAAATTTTTTTGTGAATGGGAAAACATAAAAAACAAAGGCAAGTGGGGACAACATTACCAATATCCAAAGGGCGATATGCCTAAAAACAAATAAAAAAGCGAAAAGAATAAAAATTATAAAAGCCATAATATTGTGAAAAACTATACCAGCGGCCATAGCCAGTATTACAGAAGGCTCCGCCTGGCCCTTATAAGCATTGGTTAATGCCTGTGCTTGATTTACAATATTTTTCACCATTGAATCTTGAGTCGCTCTTCCAGATTTTAGGAAATGAATCATTGTTATATTTGAACCGTCAATAAATATTCCGCAAATTAGTAAAGAAAAGTTTATTAAAAGAGCAACTATTATTAATTTAAGTAAAAGTTTTTTTGCTTGATATTCTTGAATTCTTAAAGTAGTGGCTATCCCTATAATTACAAATCCCAATACAATAAACATATTGGCTAAATCTCTAGATGCTGTCCACCCCACGCTTATAACTGGATTATCTGGTCCGGTGTAGCTAAAATAATTATTTTCATTCATCAAAACATTCATAAGCTCAAATGCGATATCTCTTAATCCACTAGTTATTGATGTCAATAATATACCGCCGGCTGTTAAAAGGCCATTGACTGTGTTTTTCGCAACATCACCTAATCCTGTTTCGTATGACCCTTTCGCAAATAACGCTCCGACATCTCCGAAAATATTTGCTAAAGATATGCTCGGTATTATTAATCCAGAAATGACAAAAAATAAAATAATTACATAAACTGTTTTTTTATTTTTTATAAAAATTGAAGAGAAAAAATTCATTGTATTACTATAATATATTTTGAAAGCTGTTTGTTAAATTAATCCAGTCGTCAATGCTTAGCGTTTCGGCTCTTTGGGTAGGCGTTATTTTATTTTTTGAAAGCCAATCAAAAATTTCATCTTTTGTTAATTTTACATCATTTGCTAATTTTAAGAAAGATAAGTT
>CAYHHX010000023.1:0-5127 GCA_964356545.1 uncultured Candidatus Saccharibacteria bacterium
CAATTTATTATCATGGAAGCCGCGAGATCCAAATTACCGCATACACAGAAGATCCAACAGAATTAAGTAAAAAATCTTCTCAAGAAGATTAAAATTCAAAAAATCCCGAGGTCTTGCACCAAGGGATTTTTTATTTTACAAAACTTTTAACTAATTTTTCAGATTCTTTATAATCTTTAACCCATTTAATGCGGTTATCTCTCTTAAACCAAGTCATTTGGCGCTTGGCAAGATGCTCTGATTCTTTTTGAATTTTGTTGAACATTTCTTGATACGATAACTTTTTTTGTAAGTATTGTGCGACAAAGCGGTATTCTAAACCAAATTCTTCTAAGCGCTTAAATGATAAACCGGAAGCTTTAAGCTTTTTTACTTCAGAAATCATTCCTCCGCCAACTGGCGGATTTAATCTTTTTAATAATCTTTTTTCAATTAACTTTTTAATCTCCTCTGGAGATTTTTTAATACCTATTTGCAAAACATCCCATCTTTTGTGTAAGGATTCAGAATGGTTAGAAAGTGGTACAGGTTTACCGGTTTTTAAAACAATTTCTAATGCTCTTATCAATCTGCGAGAGTTATTCTTATCAATATTTTTAGCTCTTTTTGGATCTATTTTTAAAAGCATCTCGTGGAGATACTTATTGCTATTTTTTTCTAACTTTTTTCTTAATTTCCAATCAGGTTTAATTTCTGGAATAGTAATTGTATCAACGATTGATTGAATATAAAAACCACTACCACCAACCAAAAAGGGGATTTTACCCTTGTAGTGTATTTTTTTTATTGTAGCCTGCGCTAATTTTTGGTATTGACTTACAGTAAATTTTCTTTTGGGGCTAGCTATGTCTAAAAGATAGTGGGGGATGCCCTGCGCCTCTTTTTTTGTTACTTTACCAGAGCTAATATTCATTCCTTTGTAAACTTGCCTTGAATCAGCTGAAATAATTTCACCATTAAACTTTTTAGCTAACTTAATAGATAAATCAGTTTTGCCTGAAGCCGTAGGTCCTAAAATTACAACAATTTTGCCTAAAAATTCCATTTTTTAACGAATCTCTTCTTTTCTTTCTTTTATAAAATATCGCCATCTCTCTAAAAATTCCACAAAAACAGAAAATGGCATATCGATTAAGGCATTAAAAAAAGCAGTAATAGCATTATATTTTTTCCATTTATTTGAAAGCCATGATCCCAATCCTGCAACCGGTAAAAATAATATATCTGATAAAAAACTTAAAAATCCTTCGCGATCGTCTTCTACGGTGAGCTCTCGCGCCCTTGTTCTTACCGCCATTCCGGCAAAAATGATTAAAGCTATAAATATAAAGTTTATAATAATAGATGTAATAGGGAATTTGAAGAAATAAAAAACCCAAAATATAAATCCAAAAGAAACACAGGCGTCCAAAAGATAAAAAAGTGAAATAATCATTCTGGTGATAAATCCTCTTTTTTTGTGGATTTTTATCTCATAAATATCTGTTTTTTCATTTTGGTAAACAATTTTCATTGCTTCTATTATTACTAAGCTCAAATTTTTACTTGAAGGAGGTTTTATTGTAATCACCAAAATAAACATTAAAAAAGTAGGCAACAAGACATCTACCGCTAAGACTATTGTGTCAAAACTTCTATCAATAATTTTAGATAAAATTATTTCTAAAATTAGCAGAGAAAGAATTTTTGTAATAAAAATTGATATAGTAGAATAAATAGCCGCTCTAGAAATTCTTGTTTTTAGAGTTGATAACCTTTTGACATAAGCTGATCTTAATAATTGTTCTAAAACAGAAGGTGTTTGGATTTCTTCACCAGCTTCTATGGAGTTTTTTTGAGACAAAATATCTCCTAAAAGTAAGTATGGAGTATCATATTTTTCGCATATTGCATAAAACTTTTTATTAAGAACATTTAATAAATCTTTTTCAATTTTTTCCCATATTTTATAAATATTTTGGGCTATTTTTAAAATCAAATCGTTATCAGCGTTTTCCCATTGAGGATATTTATATTTTATAAGATTATAGCTAATAATAGGTTTATCAAATTTAAATAAAGATTGTTGCACAGCAATATATATTTGTATGTCTTTTTCTTCTTCTTTTAATAATCCTCTTTTAAAGACGTCTTCTTTAATTAATATCCTTTCTTTCATTAAATCAAACATATAATTTATTAAAGCAGTTTCTCTAATATGAGATGATAAGATCTCTTCTATTTCGCAAGCAGCAATCTCTAAGAGCCAGTTATAAAATTGTAATCCAGCTTTACCTTTTTTATTTTCGGGACTGTTTTTTAAAATAAAAATATATTTGTCTATTACACTTTTAACTTTAGATATTTTTGATTCCTCAATATTGTCATTGGGAAAGTGTCCGCCTCTAATTAATTCTAAAATTAAAGGTTCTGCAATTTCTTCTTCCTCAGAAAAATTATTTAATTCCAAGTTTAAAAATCTTCTTTTTAGTTTTCTGATAATAGCAGACCTACGCATTAAATGTTCTTCCTTCCAGTCAACAATTGTTCTTATGTGTTCATAAAAAGCAGCAACCTTTGAGGCTACTTCATCGACATGTATGGTTAATACTTCTTCTTTCGGTTTTTGAGATTGTTGCCAAAGATTATATTCTGTAATTAATCTTTGTGTGGCTTTTGAAAGTTGCGCCATATCTAATTTTAGGCGGAAATAAGTATATTTTTTAATTCGGGCTGGCCGTGGGTTTGGCGGACGTTAAAAAATATCTTTATTTCCGCCTAAATAGTTTTAAATTTTTCTTATTATTTCTTCTCTAATTTTTTCTATAAATTTATCCAAAGCTATAGCCCCAGTATCTCCTTTTCCTCTTTGTCTAACACTTACTGATTGGTTTTGTATTTCTTTATCGCCAAGGATTAAAAGATATGGTATTTTTTGAATTTCAGCTTCTCTTATTTTTTTACCCAAAGTTTCATTTTCGTTTTTTAATTCTACGCGAATATCGTTTTTTTCTAATTCTTTTTTAATATTATCGGCATATTCTGAATGTTTTTCTGAAATTGGTATTACAGCAATCTGAACAGGGGATAGCCATAAAGGGAAAGCCCCGGCCGTGTGTTCAATATATACTGACAAAAAACGTTCAATAGAGCCCATAAGCGCAAAATGTATCATAACAGGAGTTTGTTCTTTACCTTCTTTATCTGTGTAGGTTAGATTAAAGCGCTTTGGTTGCACAAAATCCAATTGTGGGGTTGCTAGTTGCCATTCTCTTTTTAAAGCATCTGTAACCATAAAATCTATTTTAGGACCGTAAAATGCAGCTTCATTTTCTGCCACAAAATAATCAAGATTATTTTGTTTTGCTATTTTTAGTAAAATTTCTTCGGCTTGTTTCCATAATTTTGGTTCGCCCAAATATTTTTTTACATCTGTTTTGCCGCGGAATGACAACCTTGCTCGAATTTTCATTCCAATTTTTTCATAAAATTCTTTTGTAACTTCAATAAGTTCTTGATAAATTTTCTCAATTTGGTCAGGCGTGCAAAAGGTGTGGCTGTCGTCTTGCGTGATTGAGCGCACCCTTGAAAGCCCCAAAAGTTCACCGGCTTTTTCGTCTCTGTAAACTGTTGTTGTTTCCATGTATTTAATTGGCAAGTCTTTATAGCTACGAATTCTTGAAGCATAAATTTGCTGATGATGCGGACAGTTCATTGGCTTTAACACTAATTCATTATTGGTTTCCTGGCTTTCGACCAAAAATAACTCGTTGCCAAATTTTTCCCAATGCCCAGAGGTTTTATATAAGTCATTTTTGGTGATATGGGGACTCCAAACTTTTTGCCATCCTTTTTTACGTCTTAATTCTTGAGAATAATCATTTAATAGGTCTCTTAGTAAAGTGCCTTTTGAAGTAAATAAGGGCAACCCTTTTCCTAATAAATCAGAAAAAATAAACAAATCTAATTTTTGTCCTAATACTCTGTGGTCTCTTTTTTCTGCCTCTTCCTGCATTTTTAAATAATCTATTAGCTCTTTTTCTTCACCAAATGCCACTCCATAAACTCGTGTTAGCATTTTATTTTTTTCATTTCCTTTCCAATAAGCCCCCGCAATTTTTGTTAATTTAAAAGCATTAAAATCTATTTCACTTGTATTATTTACATGGCCACCTTTGCAAAGGTCAATAAAATTTCCGTTTCGATAGGTTCCAACTATTTTTCCCGGTAAGTCTTTTATTATTTCTAATTTATATGGCTGATTTTTAAATAGCTTTTTAGCTATAATTTTAGATACTTTTTTTCCAATAAATTTTTGATTTTCTTTTATCAATTCTTTCATTCTGTTTTCAATTTTTTGTAAGAATTCCTCATTCCCACCTTCGCCAAGGGCTTTAGTGGGCAAAGCCATATCATAATAAAAGCCATTATCAATTGCAGGGCCTATTCCTAATTTTACCTTAGGCCAAAATTCTAACACGGCAGAAGCCATAATATGAGCTAACGAATGTCTAATTTTTTCAATATTTTTTTCCATAATTTTTTTGTAAATTTATTAATTTTATATTTCTCGAGAGACGATGATTTCCTGTATATCGTCGGCTACTATTTTGATTTCGCCATTGCGGTCATCAACTCGGCCTGCTACAAAAACAATTTTATTTTCTTGTAATGCGTTCGGGTTTCTTTCTAATAATGATGTAAAAACCACAATTTCTGTTTTGGCGGTTAAATCTTCAAGCTTCATAAAGATCATGGGCTTTCCGTTTTTAGTGATGATTTTTTTAACACTGGAAATAATTCCTCCAATTATTACTTTTTTATTAACCCATGCCTCGTCAATTTTATTTATTGCAGTAGTTTTTGTTTCAAAAATCTTACGAAAATCATTTAGCGGATGCGAGCTTACATAAAGACCTAAAAGCTCTTTTTCCCAATTTAATCTTTCAAAATTACTTGCCGGTTTGGCTTCTCCAAGTTTTATATCATTACTACTTATTTTTATTGATGCAAATAGGCCTATTTGGTTAGTTTGCTTTAATTTGTTATTTTCTTTTGCGATTTGAAGTAATGTTTCTAAGTTAGTTAAAAGCTGATTTCTTTCGGCCAAGCTATCAAAGGCACCAGCTTTTATTAAAGCTTCCATTG
>CAYHHX010000023.1:5227-8605 GCA_964356545.1 uncultured Candidatus Saccharibacteria bacterium
TGATTTCTTTCGGCCAAGCTATCAAAGGCACCAGCTTTTATTAAAGCTTCCATTGATTTTTTATTTAAATCTTTTGATTGTACTCTATATACAAAGTCGCCAATAGAAGTAAAGGGACCCGAGGCTTTTCTTTCTTGGACTATTGCATCAATTATATTTGTGCCAACATTTTTAATTGCCAAAAAACCAAATCTGATTTTGTTGTTGTCTGGAACAACCGTGAAATTTTTTAAACTTTCATTTATATTTGGCGGTAAAACTTCAACATCCATTTTTTTACACTCATCAATCAAAAAGGAAATTCTTTCAACGTCGGCTTTTTCAGAAGTTAAAACTGAAGCCATAAACTCAACGGGGTAGTGAGCTTTTAAATAAGCGGTTTGATAGGCGATAGTGGCATAGGCAGTTGAGTGTGCTTTTGGAAAACCATAATTAGCAAAAGGCAAAATCCACTGCCATAATTCTTCGGCTATTTTTTTACTGGTGCCATTTTTTACAGTTCCATCAATGAATTTTTTTTCTTGTGCATCCAATAATTCTTTAATTTTTTTACCAACCGCTTTTCTTAATACATCAGCTTCACCCAAAGTAAACCCCGCAACAACCTGGGCAATTTTCATAAGCTGTTCTTGATAAATCATAATCCCTTGAGTTTCTTTTAAAATTGGCTCTAGTGCTGGGTGAATGTACTCAATTTTTTGCTTGCCGTGTTTTCTTTTAATATAATCCGGGATAAATTGCATTGGCCCTGGTCTATATAGAGCATTTAAGGCAATAATGTCTTCAAAAACAGTTGGTTTTAAATCTTTTAAATATCTTTTCATGCCATCTGATTCTAATTGGAAAATTGATGTACTTAGCGCTTTTTGCAAAAGTTGGTAGGTTTTTTGGTCGTCAAATGAGATTTTATCTATGTCAATTTTTTCATTTCTTATCACATATATTCTTGCCAGAGTATCTTCAATGATAGTCAGGTTTTTTAATCCCAAAAAGTCCATTTTCAAAAGACCCAAATCTTCAATGCTATGCATTTCATATTGAGTGATAATATTTCCGTTTTCTTGAGTTGGCCTTTGCAATGGCACAGAATCTGTTAGGGGATTAGCCGCTATTACAACGCCACAGGCATGGGTTGAAGCATGACGGGCAACTCCTTCAAGTTTTTTACCCAAGTCAATTAGTTTTTTTGCTTGGATATCAGATTGGTACAAATCACTAAATTCAGACACTTTTTCAAGAGTTTCTGCCAGGTCCATTCCAAGCGGTATCATTTTTGCCGCTGCATCGCAATAGCTATATGTATACCCCAAAGCCCGGCCCACATCTCTTATTACTGCCCTGGCGGCCATTGTTCCAAAAGTTATAATTTGAGCAACATGGTCTGAGCCGTATTTTTGAGCCACATATTTTATAACCTCGTCTCGTCGTCTATCTGCAAAATCTAAGTCAATATCGGGCATTGATATTCTTTCTGGATTTAAAAAGCGCTCAAAAAGCAGATTATGTTTTAAGGGGTCAACATTAGTAATATTAGTAAGATATGCAACGAAAGAACCACCAGCGCTTCCACGACCAGGTCCTACAACTATTCGGTTTTGTTTTGCCCAATTTACAAAGTCTTGTACAATTAAAATATAAGAAGCAAACCCCATTTTATTTATCACTAATAGTTCGTAGTCCATTCTTTCTTGCATTTCTTTGGTTATGTTTCCATCAAATCTTTTTTTTAAACCCTCTTTACATAATTCCGTTAAATATTCTTCAGGCGTTTTACTATTAGGCACTTGAAAATTTGGCAATTGTATTTTACCTAACTCAAAATCAAAATTACATGCATCAGCAATTTTTTGTGTGTTTTCAATGGCTTCAGGGGTGTCTTTGAAAAGTTCTGTCATTCTTTCGGGGGTTATCATTGAAAAATCGTCAGATTTTAGAGAAAGTCTTTCTGGGTCTGCGGCATCGGCTCCGGTATTTATTAACATTAAAATATCTTGAGCATCTGCATCTTCTGGTCTTAAATAATGGGCATCATTAGTTGCCACAAGAGGAATACCGGTTTTTTTTGAAAGGGCGATTAGTTTTTTATTTACAGTTGCCTGTTCTGGAATATTTTGATGATGTTGAATTTCCAAATAAAAATTTCCTTTACCAAACCAGCTTTCATATTTTTTTGCTAATTTTTCCGCTTCATCATTTTTGTTTGCTAAAAGTAATCTTGGAATTTTCCCATTTAAGCAAGCCGAAGTGCCTATAAGGCCTTCTGAATGCTGTTGTAAAATTTCTTCATCAATTCTTGGTTTGTAATAAAATCCTTCTAATTGCGCCTTCGTTACAAGTTTTACAAGATTTTTATATCCTACTTCGTTTTTTACAAGCAAAATCATGTGATAGCTTTTTGAATCTATACCTGGACGCTTGTCTTGTCTGCCTTCAAAAGCAACATAAACTTCACAGCCAATTATTGGTTTTATTCCTTTTTCCTTAGCTTTTTTATAAAATTCAACTGCACCATACATAACTCCGTGGTCTGTTAAAGCTACAGAGTTCATGCCCAGCTCTTTTACGTAATCCAAAAGCTCGTCTATTTTGGGCAGGCCGTCGAGTAAAGAATAGTGGCTATGAACATGCAAATGAGTGAATTTCATATATGTTGGTTTGGTATATGTTATTTTACCTTTTGTGGTGGTAAAATCAAGCAATGAACAGCCTAAATTTTAACGAAGAAAAAAAATTATTGAAAAAGGGATTTAATTTTATTATAGGAATAGACGAAGCGGGTAGAGGGCCATTGGCCGGGCCAGTTGTGGCAGGAGCGGTTGTTTTTTTAAATCATAAATCAGAAGATTTAAGTTTGGGTGTAAATGATTCAAAAAAAATGACAGCAAAACAAAGAGAAAAAGTTTATAATTACTTTAAAAAAAGTTCCGATATAGAATGGGGGATAGGAATTGTTTCGGAAAAAATAATAGATAAAATAAATATTTTGGAATCAACCAAGCTGGCGATGACAAAAGCCGTAGAATGTTTAGAAAAAAAATTGGGAAAATCAAACACAAAGATAATTTTGATTATTGATGGAAATATAAAGCTAAATATTAATTTGACACAAAAATCAGTAATTAAAGCGGATCAAAAAGTTTTTTCTTGCGCTTTGGCTTCAATTTTTGCAAAAGTGACAAGAGACAAAATAATGCAAGAATATCATAAAAAATATCCGGAATACGGTTTTGATAAGCATAAAGGTTATGGCACAAGTTACCATTTTAAGATGCTTAAAAAGTACGGATATTGCAAAATTCACAGAAAAAGTTTTTATCCTGTTGGGAGTGTGGGATTCGAACGCGAATCAGCTTGAGAAGCGAAAAAATGAGATAATTT
>CAYHHX010000024.1:0-7841 GCA_964356545.1 uncultured Candidatus Saccharibacteria bacterium
AATATTATATTTTTAGAAAAAAACCAAAATTATAATTTTTATGAAGTTTTAAGAAAATTAGACGAAATGGGTTATGAAAAAGTTTTTAGAGCTCAAAATCCGGGCGAGTTTTCACGTAAAGGAGGGGTCGTTGATATTTTTCCTATAAATACAAAAACGGCTGTAAGATTAGATTTTTTGGGCAACAAGATAGATGAAATAAAATTATTAGATATTAAAATTGACGACGAAAAAAAATCAAAGGATATTTTAAAAAAGAAATTAAAGTCGCAAAAGTTATTTTCTGATATTAAAGACTTAAAACCGGGGCACTATTTGGTGCATTTGGACCATGGAGTAGGAAAATTTATAGAAATAAAAAACTTTAATATTTCTGACTCAAACCCTCAAAAGTATTATGTTTTAGAATATGCCAACGAAGATAAGCTTTATGTTCCCCTGGGATTAGAAAGAAAACTTTCAAGATATGTTGGATTTCAAGATCCCAAAGTTTCAAGATTAGGTACTAATATTTGGCAAAAAACAAAAAGAAAAATAAAAGAAGGGGTAGAAAAGCTGGCTAAAGAACTTTTAGAGCTATACGGCCAAAAAGAAACTACCCAAAGGCCCAGTTATATTTTTGACAAAGATTTAGAGTCAGAATTAATCTCTGGTTTTTTATACCAAGAAACGCCAGACCAAATACAAGCAATAGAAGATATTAAGCACGACCTAAAACAAGAAAAGCCAATGGACAGAATTATTTGCGGTGATGTTGGTTTTGGAAAAACAGAAATCGCTATAAGGGCCAGCTTAATGGCTGTATCAAACAATAAACAAACAGTTATCATTTGCCCAACAACAATTTTAGCGAACCAGCACTTTAATAATTTTAAAGACAGATTTAAAAAACTGCCTGTGAAAATTGCTTTGCTATCCAGATTACAAACAAAAAAAGAACAAAAGAAAATCATAAAAGAAATAAAAGAAGGGAGTATTGATATTATAATTGGCACTCATAGAGTTTTGTCTAGCGACTTAGAATTTAAAAACTTACAACTATTAATTATTGATGACGAACAAAGATTTGGGGTAAAACAAAAAGAAAAATTAAGAAAAACGAGGCCATCTTTAGATATACTGAGCTTATCGGCTACACCAATTCCAAGAACAGTTTATTTAGCTCTCTCTTCTTTCAAAAATATCAGCTTAATTCAAACTCCTCCACAAGGGAGAATGGCAATTAAAACTAAAATTCTTGCATATAGCCAAAAAATTATTAAAGAGGCGATAAAATTTGAATTGGAGAGAAAGGGTCAAATTTATTTTTTGCATAACCGAATTGAAACAATAGAAAAAGCAAAAGAGAATATTAAAAAATTAGCGCCAAAAGCAAAAATAGGCATAATCCATGGAAGAATAGCTGAAGACAAATTAATAAAAATAATGGATGATTTTCAAAAAGAAAAAATAAATATTTTAGTGGCTACCACAATTATTGAAAACGGCATAGACCTGCCAAATGTAAACACCATAATTATTGAAGATGCCACAAAGTTGGGTCTTTCGCAGGCGTATCAAATAAAAGGCAGGGTTGGCAGGTCGTACACACAAGGATTTGCATATTTACTTTATTCGCCAAAATCTTTAACTCCATTAGCTAAAGAAAGATTAGACGCGCTACAAGAAGCCAAAGAACTTGGGTCTGGATATAAAGTTGCGCTTTACGATTTAGAAATAAGGGGCGCTGGAAATATTTTAGGCAAAGAACAATCAGGAAGCATAAACCAAATCGGATTAAATCTATACAGCCAAATGCTATCTGAAGCAGTTGAAAAGTTGAGGAATGAAACATATACTTAATAAAATAGGTTAGAGATAAGGATATTTTTCAATTCGGGCTGGCCGTGGGTTTGGCGGACGTTGAAAAATATTATTATCTCTAACTCAGATATATTAAACATGGATTTAATTATAGTAGAGAGCCCAACAAAATCTCGTACAATTGCTAAATTTTTAGGAAAAAACTACAAAGTTGTAGCTTCTTTTGGACATGTAAGAGATTTGCCAAAAAAAGAATTAGGGGTAGATACTGAAAAAGACTTTACTCCAAAATATGTTATTCCGTCAAAGGCAAAAAAAATTATTGCTGAACTAAAAAAAGATTCTAAAAATGCAGAAAATATTATTTTAGCAACTGACGAAGACCGCGAAGGAGAGGCCATTGCTTGGCATTTAGCAGAAACTCTAAAATTAAAAAAGCCAGAAAGAATAGTTTTCCACGAAATTACAAAAACGGCAATTGACCAAGCTCTTTTAAATCCGAGACAAATTGATATGAATTTGGTTGATGCCCAACAAGCCAGAAGAATTTTAGACAGACTAGTGGGGTACAAACTTTCGCCCTTTTTGTGGAAAAAAGTAACAAAAGGATTATCGGCTGGCAGAGTGCAATCGGTAGCTGTAAGATTGGTTGTTGAAAAAGAAAGAGAAATTGAAAAGTTTATCGCCCAAGAATACTGGCAAATAATGGCTGATTTAAAAAAAGGGGCTAAAGAATTTTCTGCTATGCTGGTTAAAAAAAATGAAAAGGTTATTGATAAGCTAGAAATTAAAAATGGCGATGAAGCAGACAAAATTCTAAAAGAACTTGAGGGAGCAGAATATATAGTGAGTGATGTTGAAAAAAAAGAAACAAAAAAGAACCCCTTCCCTCCCTTTACAACCAGCACCTTACAACAATCGGCCTGGCAAAAATTCCATTTCCCTGCCAAATTTACAATGTCTTTAGCACAAAAATTATATGAAGAAGGTCATATCACTTATCACAGAACAGACTCTTTAAATTTATCGGAAACGGCTTTATTGGGCGCTAAAAAGTTTATTGAAGAGTCGTTTGGTAAAAATTATTGGCAAGGCTTTAAAAAATATAAAGCAAAAAAAAATGCGCAAGAGGCACACGAAGCAATAAGGCCAACTTTTGCCGAAAAAACATCACAATCTCTTGAAGGAATAGACCAAAAACAACTAAAACTCTATACCTTAATTTGGCAAAGATTTATCGCCTGCCAAATGGCGCCAGCATTATTTAACTCTATTTCTGCGGAAATTAAAACAAAAAATCCCGCCCTGAGCGAGGCCGAAGGGTATACTTTTCGAGCAAACGGCCAAACTTTAAAATTTGATGGTTTTTTGAAAGTTTACCAAATAAAGTTTGAAGAAAGAGACTTACCCGACTTAGAAAAAAATGACCAATTAAATCTTATAAAATTAAACCATTCTCAGCATTTTACAGAGCCGCCTGCAAGGTATAACGAAGCAAGCTTAATTAAGGCTCTTGAAAAACATGGAATAGGCAGGCCTTCAACTTATGCGCCAACCCTAACTACCATACAAACCAGAAGCTATATTGAAAAAAATGAACAAAAAAGATTTTTCCCTACCGAAATGGGCATAATGGTTAATGATGTTTTGGTAGAAAACTTTCCAGAAATAGTAAATATTGATTTTACGGCAAAGTTAGAAAAAGAGTTAGATCAAATTGCAAAAGGAAAAGACACTTTAGTTAAAACTTGCCGAGATTTTTATATTCCATTTTCAAAAAACCTTAAAGAAAAATATGAAAATGTTGCTAAAAAAAAGTTTACAGAAACACCTACCGACAGAAAATGCCCAAAATGCAGTTCGCATTTAATAGAAAAAATGGGAAGATTTGGCAGATTTTATAGCTGTTCTAAATTTCCTGAATGTAAACATACAGAACCAATAAAAGACAATGGCATTAAAATTAAGTGCCCAAAATGTAAGATTGGAGAAATTGTTAGTAAAAGAACAAAAAAAGGAAAAATATTTTACGGGTGCGATCAATTCCCTAAATGCGACTTTGCCACATGGGATAAGCCAATAAATGAAATGTGTTCTGAGTGTGGGTCTATTTTGGTAGAAACAAAAAGAAAACAAATAAAGTGTTCAAACAAAGAATGCAAAAACTGGATAATGAAATACAAAGAATCATAAAGAACAGTTCTAATCCAAAACTAATTGAGGATGCTTTTGAGTTTGCCAAAGAGGCTTATAAAGAAAAAAGTAGGCCTTCTGGCGAAAATTATATCCATCATGCTACAAGAGTGGCTACAATTTTAGATAAAATGGGGCTAGATTCTTTAACTGTTGCCTTTGGCCTCTTGCACGACGCAATAGATGACATGCCCACTTCAACAAAAAAAATAGTACTTCGAGAAATTGAAAAAAGATTTGGAAAAGAGATAGCAGATTTAGTGGAAAAAATTTCATACTTAAATAAAATCCAATATTCTTTAACAATCAACTTAAAAGAGAAAAAGACTCTTACTAAAGAAAGAGTAGAAAATTTAAGGAAAATGTTTTTGGCAATAGCAGGAGACTTAAGAATAGTTTTAATAGAACTTGTTTCAAGGATTGATGGTTTGGGCTTTTTGCATGATTGGCCAGATGAACAACAAAAACTATATGCCATAGAAACTCTGCAAATTTTTGCGCCAATAGCAAACAGATTAGGATTATCTGAAATTAGAAGAAATCTTGAAGATTTATCTTTTTTTTATCTATTTCCAAAAAGATTCCAATGGCTCAAGGATAATATAAAAGAAGAATATGCTCAAAGAGAAAAATATATTAAAAAATATTTACCTCAATTAAAAAAGTATTTTAAAAAAGAAAGGCTAAAGTTTATAGATATAAATTACAGAGCAAAATCATATTGGAGCACTTACAAAAAACTTACAACACATAATATGGATTTTAATAAAATTCATGATTTAATTGCTCTAAGGGTAATTGTTAAAGATGTAAAAGACTGTTATAACGCTCTCGGAATTATTCACAAATACTGTAAACCTATATCCGAAGAAATTAACGACTACATAGCCAAACCAAAACAAAATGGATACAGGTCTTTGCATACAACTGTTTTTTCCCAAGAAAATAGAATAATAGAAATTCAAATAAGAACCGAAGAAATGCAAAGAGAGGCAGAATATGGTGTTTATGCTCATTGGTCTTACAAAGAAAAAATTAACCTAAAAAATGAAGAAAAAAAGTTTAAATGGGTAAGCCTTATTAAAAAGGATTTTGGAGAAAAAATAGAACTTCCTAAAGAGGAAAAAGAAGTTCCTGAATTTTGGAAAACATTTAAAATTGATTTCTTTCCGGATCAAA
Source organism: uncultured Candidatus Saccharibacteria bacterium (assembly GCA_964356545.1). Classification (GTDB taxonomy): domain Bacteria; phylum Patescibacteriota; class Minisyncoccia; order Minisyncoccales; family Staskawiczbacteraceae; genus JACPYG01. Next base: position 5,176 of record CAYHHX010000024.1, read on the forward strand.
TTTTTACTTTCACTCCCAAGGGAGATGTAATTGATTTAGCTAAATGGTCAACTCCAATTGATTTTGCTTATGCTGTACATTCGGATATTGGTAACCACTGCGAATCTGCAAGGGCCGGTGGTAAAATAATTCCGCTTTCTCATATTTTAGAAAATGGCGATGTGGTTGAAATTATTACAAATAAAAATAAAAAACCATCCAAAGACTGGCTAAGGTTTGTTAAAACAAGCTTAGCAAAATCCCAAATTAAAAAAATGACTGCGCAAAATGAACCTAATTTCTTTTTCTCTATACCTGGTTTTATCAAAAAGAAGATTTTTGAAATTACAGAAAGAGGCAAAAAGAAAAAAGAAGAAAAAAAGCTAATAAAAACAGATGGCCCAAGGCAGATTTATTTAGCTGGGCAAAAAGGAATGCTTTTACATATTGCCAAGTGCTGCAATCCACAGCCTGGAGACACGGTAAGAGCCTATCTCGCAAAACACAGGGCTACTGTTTTGCATAAACTTTCTTGCAGTAATTTTAAAAAAATATTGGAAAAATTCCCAGACAGAATAATTGATGCTTCATGGTAACCTATTGAAAATTACCTAAAATTTGATACGATTAGCAAAATTAAGCCGAGATGGCGGAACTGGCAGACGCACGGGACTCAAAATCCCGCGATCGAAAGGTCATGAGGGTTCAACTCCCTCTCTCGGCACCAAAAAAATAACCCCGATTTTATAAAGGGGTTATTTTTTTGGTAAATATTTTTTAAATATTTTATTTAAAACCAATCCAACTAATATGCCGATAATAGCGCCTGCTAAAATATCTGATGGCCAATGTATCCCAATAAAAACTCGGGCTAAAACAATGCATAAACTGGCAATATAAAAAACAACTCCAATCTTTTTGTTGTAAAAATAAACAATCGTAGACAAGGCAAAATAAAAAGAAGCATGGCCAGACGGGAATGACGCCTCTTTTGCGTTATAATCTATAAGCAAATTTACATTATTTAACACAAATGGTCTTGGCCTAAACCACAACCAACGGATAATTTCAATTAATACTAATCTCGTAAAAGTAGCGGCAATTATGGCCTCTAATATCATTCTCCAATACTTTTTGAGATTTATGATTAAAAATAAAACTAAAACTGCAACTAAAACATACTCTGAATATTTAGTGATAATAAATCCGACGAAATCTAGCCAATACCATTTAAAGGCCAAACCATTTATTAAGTTAAAAATATATAAATCTATGCTCATGGATAACTATTTAGGAAGTGGAAACTTTTTACATAATTTTTTAACTTCCTCTCTTATTTTTTTAACTGATTTATGATTTAAGATTATCTCGTTTATCCAACCGGCAATTTTTTTCATTTCTTTTTCTTTCATATTGCGAGTGGTAATAGCTGGTGTGCCCAAACGAATCCCCGATGGCTTAAATGGCGGAGCAGAATCATAAGGAATAGAATTTTTATTCATAATAATACCAGCACTTTCAAGTAAATTTTGCGCGTCAGCTCCGGTAATGTTTTTATTTCGTAAATCAATTAAGAGCAAGTGGTTTTCTGTGCCACCGCTTATTAAATTAAATCCGTATTTTTTTAATTCTTCCGATAACACTTCTGCATTTTTTATAATTTGCGCCGCGTATTTTTTAAATGCAATCGTACCAGCCTCTTTCAATGACACGGCAATAGCGGCGATGGCGTTTTCGTGAGGCCCTCCTTGCAACCCAGGGAAAACGGCCTTGTCAATTTTTTTGGCTAAATCTATATCTTTTTCAAGTCCTTTTTTTGTCACCATAATAATCCCTCCTCTTGGGCCTCTTAATGTTTTATGAGTTGTAGTTGTTATAATATGAACATATGGCACTGGGCTTGGATGTACTCCGCCAGCCACTAATCCCGCAATATGGGCAATATCTGCAACCAAATAGGCGCCAATAGAATCGGCAATTTCGCCCATTTTTTTCCAATCAAAAATTCTAGGATACGCGCTACCGCCTACCCAAATCAACTTTGGCTTATTCTCTTTTGCCAACCTCTCAACCTCATCATAATCTATTAAGTGAGTAGCACTATCAAGTCCATATTGGATTGCTTTAAAAAATTTACCAGAAAAGCTTAATTTAAAACCGTGCGTTAAATGCCCGCCCATCGGGAGAGCCATACCCATAATAGTGTCTCCCGGCTCACATACGGCCACGTACACTGCTGCATTTGCAGGACTGCCTGAATGCGGCTGCACATTAGCATGTTCAACCTTAAAGAGCTTTTTTGCTCTTTCAATAGCCAGTATTTCCACTTTGTCTATGAATTGGTTTCCACCATAATATCTTTTACCCGGATACCCTTCGGCATATTTGTCGGTTAACATCGAACCAAGTGCTTGGCGTACCGCCGGCGAACAGTGATTTTCAGAAGGAATCATTTGCAAAGAAGTTTTCTGTCGCTCTGTTTCCATGTCTATCAAATTCGCAATTTGTGAATCTTGTTTTTTAAGTTTCATAATAAAAATTCTTCAGTAATTTTTCTTTTATTTTATAACTATTACCGTGCTTTATCAATCCTTTGAGATAAAAAAAGAACCCCTCAATGCATAAGGCAAAAAGGGGTTTGTTGTTTCCGGGTTTCAAGAAACCAAGTGTCCAATGAAGGGCAGAGG
>CAYHHX010000025.1:0-7029 GCA_964356545.1 uncultured Candidatus Saccharibacteria bacterium
ATACACACCGATAACGGCGGTATTGGTTTGTGAAAATAGACGAGTCCGTGCGTTAGCGAAAGCTCCGTTAGAAACTCCGGTTTCAAAACGGAGCTTTTGTTTTGACTTATCCACAGCTAGGTTTTTTAGAACTTGCATTGCTTTTTTTATAATTTTACAATATACATATGGAACAAAATACGATTAGAAACAATTTAATAATTTTGTTGGCGACAGGCAGTAAAACATCATTCCCTCTAATCGGGGAGTTCCAGTGTTTTACTGCCTTTTGCCTGTAAAACTTTTATGAAAAAACACATAAAAATAAATTGGAGAGAAAAGTATTTAGAAATTTATGGCATAACTAAAAATAAATTTTCCTATGATATTTCATTCCAACATTTATTAGGAGACGGGTTAGAGAAATGGTTAAGACATCTATCTGAAAAAAATTGGTGGGGTGAAGAATTAAAGGTCGCTTTTACAAAAGCATTTAATGAGATTAATTCTTATGGCGAAAACTAGAATGGTAAATACCAGATTTTGGAATGATGGTTGGATCAGAGACAAACTTAATCCATTAGACAGACTGCTTTTTCTTTATTTCTTAACTAATGAACACACAAATATTTCAGGGATTTATGAATTACCTTTAAGCACAATATCTTATGAAACAGGTATTGAAAAAGAGGAACTTTTAAAATCAATGTTGCCTCGATTAGAGCCTAAAATTTACTATAAAAAAGGGTGGGTAATTCTCATAAATTTCATAAAACATCAGAATCAGAAGAGTCCGAAGGTAAAAAAAGGCATAGAATCTGAAATAGCCTTAATTCCAAAGGATATTTTAGAAATTGCGATACGGTATGGATACGGTATGGATACCCTATCGCATCTTAATCTTAATCTTAATCTTAATCCTAATCTTAATATTAAGAATGATTTTACTGCCGTAAAATCACTTTTAAAAGTTAAAAATAAAAATATGAGACAATACAATCCAAATGCTTCTGAAGATGAATATGAAAAAAAGATTGACTATGAAAGTCAAGAAGAAATCAAAGAAGAAAAAAAAGAAGGAATAAATAAAGTGGCTTCCCGCCTTCAAAGTGAATTTATAAAACTAGCTGAAAAAGAAATAGGACATAAGCCAATGTATAATAAAGCAGGATACATTCTTTTATGTCGAGCTTTAAAAACTTTTTCAGAGAAAGACTTACAAGATAGTTTTAAGGATTGGTTTAATGAATCAAAAAAAGAAGAAGATTTGATTCAGATCACTCAAGCATTATCAAGTAATCGCCTTAATAGGTGGAAAGTAAATAAATAATATGACATTACCAACAGGTTTAGACTTAATTAAACTGGAAGAGAAATTAGCGGAATACTCTGGGGAAGATAAAATCGTTTCTTCTGAAGAACTGATATTGAAAGAAAATGAAATACCAATACAAACATTTCAGACTGGTATTCCGAGTATGGATAGGCTTCTGAATAATGTTGAGCCGGGCGAACTTATAATCACTACAGGTCCAACAGGACACGGAAAAACAACTTTACTTATGAGTATCACTCAAAGTATGGCGAATAGGGATATAAAATCAGTATGGTTCACAATGGAAGTTCCTCCTCGCCAATTTCTAAATAAAATTCAACGAAACGGGAAAGTGCCCCATTTCTATCTTCCATCAAAGAATACCGAAAATAATATTCAATGGCTTATTGAAAGAATAGTGGAAGCAAAAATAAAATTTAATACACAGATAATTTTTATTGATCATCTGCATCAAATTTTTTCAATGGAGAAAATGAAAAATCTTTCATTGGAAATCGGTGATGTTGTCGCTCAAATAAAAAAATTGGCGATTGATTACGGTTTGGTTATATTTTTAATCGCCCATAACAAAGACAGAGATGACAACAAAGAGCCACAAATGCAAGACATAAGAGATTCAGGAATGATTAGTAGGTTAGCTGATGTGGTAATGGGGGTATGGCGAGTTAGAAATAATAGCGATAGGGACAGAAACAGAATGGAAGATTTATCTGAAATTGATAATTGGGCGAAAGTTAGAATTTGGAAAAATCGCCGAGAGGGCAAAATGGGTTCTTGGTTTATGCAACACGAAGAACATACACTGACAGAATTATCAGATAATTTTTTTTAACATATGAAAAACATCTTTGACATTTTGAAAGGGAAAGAGGAATTATTTTATATTTTAAATTTAAACATTGAGGAATATGAAAAAACAAAAAAAGACTGGGAAGTTTCTAAAGAGATGATTGCTGAAAAATATACAAAACCGATTTCAGAAGAAATAAAAAAACTGCTTAATTCATATTTAAATAAATTAGAAGAAAAAAAAGAAATGGTAGTGCGATTGGATAACCGAGATAGAAAGAACGGAAAATCTTTTCAGGAAAGAAAGAAAAATATAGATGAAATAAATAATATGTCTGAATGGGGAAAAGAATATAGGGCAGATCTGAATAAAAGAATAAGACCGATACAAGAATGGATATTGCCGGCAGATTGGTTTGATATAAAAGCAAATGGAATAAGTTGGTTTGTTTCAATTTTTTATAAGAGAATTTTAAAATAGAAAAAGAATATGAAAAAGAAAAAACAAAAAAGATTTCCAGATTATGAAAGAGTAGACTTAAAAGATATTGTCAGTTTCGGGACGAATGTTTGGATAAGAAACGATAAGAGATCTTTGGTTATAGTTTTTCCTTGCGGGCAAGAACTTCACTTTAAGCCGGAAGATGAAATTTTGACTTAAATATAGAGTCGTGTTGTGTTACTAGACTAGCTTGACTTCGTTATATAACTTGTATAAGATGTAAGCAATGAAGTTTTGGTCGGTCTTCATAGATAATAAAAAACAAAATATGAATGAGAAAAAATTAAAAGCGATAAAGTTAGATGAAAAGACAATGAGGGGTGTTTGGCTTCCTCCTGAATATCACCAGATAATCAGAGAGCGAGCGGTAAAGGCAAAATTGCCGATTTATAAATATCTCATAATGATTAGCAATGGATACGAATTAAAACACTTAATAAAATGAACGACTGGCTAAAAGAAAGAAAAATAAATAAGAGCAAAGAGCGAACAGATTATTATTCCGCCATAATGCTTGTGATAATTCTGGCGGTGGTCGTTGCGGTTTTAGAAATTAGCTGGGTTATAAGTTTATTTTAAATTTATGGAAAAACCAACACAAGAACAATTAAACAGGTGGTATGAACACAAGTCCAACAAAGAGAGGTGGTGCGAAGCTCAAGAAAGAATGGAAGATGAAAAATTTGAAGATACTAATCCTTATCGGCACATTGAAGAAGCGAACGAGGAGAATTATAAGGCGGAGGATAATAAATAAATTTATGGAAAATTTTACAAAAGAAATTACGGAGTTAATTAAAAAAAATGTAATTAGAGATATTCAAGTAAAAATGTTAGAGAAAAAAATTGAAGGTTTTGTTATCAGTCGAGAAATTATGAATGAGATTTTAGCAGAGATTGAAGCTAGTTTATAAAACAATGCAAAAAGAAATAGAAAAAATAATAAATAAGTTTCCGCCAGCCGAGATAAATAATTCAAGAGCGATAGTGCGAAGGAAGTTTGAGAGTTTTTATAAGTCAAAGAGCGAGAGTAAAGCGATGCAGATTGAGGCGATGACGGGGGAAACGGCGGATTTCAGGGACGAAGACAACGAATGGTCGTTTAGAGGGGAGCAAATACCTCGCTAGAGCGTTTATACGGCTCAAGGCTGAAAGTGCGATGCAGATGACCTAGAAAGCGAAAAACGAGCGTATAAACGCAAATAACTGGCAAAAAACGCAAGGGGCGGGCATAGACGAGTAGTTTAAAAACAATAAATAATAAAAATAAACAAAATATATGTTAAAAGCACCAAAAACACAGAGAGTCTTGCCACCGGAGGGCACGCATATCGCAAGATGTGTCCGGATTATCCATATCGGCACTATCGCTGAAGAGTATATGGGCGAAATGAAAGATATGAACAAAGTTGATTTAACTTTTGAGCTTGTGGACGAAACTTTTGTCTTCAAAGACGGCGAAGACGCCAAACCTTTCGTGGTTTCAAAAGAATACACGCTGTCTATGGGCGAGAAAGCCAATTTGAGAAAACTGGTTGAGGGTATTATCGGCAAAAGTATGGTTCAAGGCGAAGCGGATATGTTTGACATTGAATCTTTGCTTAACAAGCCTTGTCTTATCAACATCAAATACAAGGAATCAAAAGCGGGCAACAAGAGAGCTGAAATTGCCACAGCCAGTCCGCTTATGAAAGGGCAAGTCGCCACAGAGCCATTTAATCATCCTGCTTTGCTTACTTACGAAAATTGGAATGAGGAATATTTTAATAGTCTTCCAAGTTTCTTAAAAGAAAAAATAATCGGTTCGGCGGAATACAAAACAATGAAAGGAATTACAGGTGAGATTAATCCAGATGAAGTTCCTTTTGAATAACTATGAAAGCGACACTCCGAAACTTCATAGTGGAAATTAAACAAGGTAAACCTGCTTTTACTTCCGAGTATCAAAAAAGCCTATTCAATCAATTTCTTTCCCAGTTTGAAGGCAAGAAAGTATGGATCACGATTGACCCGAAAATACCGGTGCGTTCGATTCGGCAAAACCGCTATCTTTGGCTTTTTTACGAAGTCATCGGAAGAGAAACGGGCTTTACGCCAGAGGAGGTTCACGAGTTCGCCAAAGAACACTGCTTGCCAGTCAAGGAAATTCAGATGTTCGGCAAGAAAACTAGGATACATAAAACGACCACGACATTGACCAAAGGCGATACTTTTCCAGAGTTCATAAAAAGGTTGGAGGCGGAAACTGGAATACTCTCGCCGGACACATCGCCTTATCACTTGGAAGCAAACGAGCAAGAGAACAAAGAAGCGGTTGAGGAACTTTACAAGCAAATAGAAACCCCTGAAGGGGAAGTTAAGTTTTAAAAATATGACAAAAGAAACAAAAGAAGATTTGATAGTAGAACTGGCAAAAATAAGACAATCTCATAGCGAATGGGTGTCGGGCGATGAAAGACGAAGAAAAGAATTTGCGAAGGCTTTTGGTTGGTATCAAGAAAAACAAAGATATGATTACACACAAGAAATAAGAATGCCCTCTTGGGAAGAAATATTTACGAAAGTCGGCAAACTTTTAGCAACCAAAAACTTCTATGATTTCGAGGGTAATCTATCGGAGCTTGCAGTTATAGTGGAAAAATTAGAACAAAAGATTAGCCAGAACATTAAGAGTTAAGTTTTAAAAATATGAAATGGACACAACAAAGATTAAAAAGGTTAGGGGAAGTAAATTTAGAAAAAAAGATACCGAGATATTTTGAAATCAAGAAATTGGTTGAGGAGATTGTAAAAGAGGAAGTAAAAGAGGAAGCAGAAGAGATTGGCGAAGAACTCGGTTTTTTTAAAAGAAAGAAAAATGATATAATAGGGTAAATGAAAAAGAAACTTCCTAAATTGGGTAAACTTCAAAAGCAATGCGATACCGTAATGCAACAAGTAGGGAAAAAAATTATCAAGGAATGTAAAAAATGCGGAGTTCAGTTTAGTGTATATATATCAGACTTAAAACGCGGTAGAAGGAGATTATTTTGCAATAACGAATGTAGAGTGAAGTTTTGTAAAATTTTTCCACCAAAAGGTTGGAAGCACACCGCTGATTATAAAAAAAGATTAAGTTTGTCCCGAATGGGAGAAAAAAATCCAAATTATATAAGCGGTAGCACAAAAAAAAGACGGGGAAAGACTCAGCGGAATAAAATTTGGAGGAATAAGGTTTTTAAAAGAGATGATTATGAATGTCAGGAATGTGAGAAAAGGGGTGGATATAAAGAAGCTCATCATATTATTTTTTGGTCAGAAGATAAGAAGAAAAGATTTTTAGTTGGCAATGGTGTTACTCTTTGTTTTTCTTGTCATAAGAATATCCATAGAACAGAAAGAATTTATAAAAATCTTTTATGTGGTAAAATAAAACTATGAAAAAGAAAGCACATCCTATTGGCTGGTATCAAAGAAAAGCTGATACCTTGCTTCAAGAAGTTGGGAAATCAATTTATTCTAAATGTGAGGTTTGCGGAAAACCTATGTCTTGTCTTCATCATTTTTTTCCAAAGAGTATTTCTGCAAGACTCCGCTATGACTGGGATAATTTAATTCCAATTTGTCAGGGTTGCCATATGCGTCATCATCAGGCGGGTGATCCTAGAATACACGAAACAATAAAACAGAAAAAAGGTGGATTGGAATGGTATGAAGCATTGAGAAAAAGAGGGCGAGAGATTATAAAAGTGAATCGTGAATATTACGAACAGCAAATGGAAAAATTAAAAGAAATGCAATGAAAAATTTAGAACAGTTAAGAAATAAAATGAATTATGAGAATTTACAGAATTGGCAGAAGTTTATTTATGGGTGGAAAGCAAGCATAAAATTTTCTGGAATCAAAGCAATTTATAAATATCCGATAAATTATTATAAATTATGGAAAAGATTAAAAAAATAAAACCGAGATGTCCAAAATGCAATAAAGGTATGACTATGTGTTATTGCGGTTCATTTGATTCCAAAACAGGTCAATTAAAGGATGAAGTAAAAAGACAGTTTGAAAAAGAAAAAAATACTTATAACGAATTACAATGAAAGAAAAAGAAATAATCAGCGAATTTTTCAGAAAAATAGCCAAGCGGACACATAAGTTAAAACCGCAGAGCAAAGAGCATTACAAGAGAATACAGAAACTGGCAGTCAAAAAGAGGTTGCAAAATAAGGCTAAAAAGGAGAGGAATTTGACAGATAGTAAATAAAGTTGTCGGTTGCTTATCTGTGGATAAGTATACTTGCGTATAATACGCCATAGGTTTATAATGTATGCAGGGTAGGAGATAACCCTAGCGATCTTTGGAAACTTAATCATTAACTATAAATTTATGGAAAATATAAATGTAGAAAGGAAAGGGACAAAGACGATAGTAACTTACGAAAG
>CAYHHX010000026.1:0-6859 GCA_964356545.1 uncultured Candidatus Saccharibacteria bacterium
ACCTGTGACCCCTGCAATGTGAATGCAATGCTCTGCCGCTGAGCTAACCACCCATAAGCATTTACTTATTTTATCATTTTTTAATAAAAATAAGCAAACAAAAACAGCCCTTCGACTTCGCTCAGGACTGTTTTTTTACTCTTATTTGATTTCCACTTTAGCTCCTGCGGTTTCAAATTTCTTTTTAATCTCTTCTGCTTCCTCTTTCTTTACTCCTTCTTTTATTAACTGGGGAGATGCGGCGACTGCATCAACTAAATCTTTTGATTCTTTTAGTCCTTTTGCAGTTAAGTCGCGAACAACTTTAATAACTTCTATTTTCTGCGCTCCGACTTCTTTTAACTCAACATTAAAAGCACTTTTTTCTTCAACTGGCGCGCCTGCTACTGCTAAAACTGCGGCTGCTGCCGGAGCTGAAGCTGAAACACCAAATTTTTTTTCTAAAATCTTAACTAATTCTGATAAATCTAAAACCGACATTTTTTCTATTTCGCCAACCAAAGATTTAAACTTGGCTGGTACTTCTACTTTTTCTAATTCTTCTGTCATATTTTTTATTTATTAATTTTACTTAAAACTACTATTAGACCTTTAATATTACCTTGTAAGACATTCATAAAACCCGACATAGGGGCCGCAATTGAACCCACTATCTTGCCTAACAACTCTTCTCTTGATGGTAAGTTTGCTAAAACTAAAACTTTTTCTTTTTCAATAAAAACATATTGTTTTTCTCCGCCAGAGGCGGATCCGCCTTCGGTGGGAAAAATACCTCCCAAAATTTTGAAATTTTCGTTAGTTTTTGAAAACTGATTTGAAATTCTAGCTGGACTTAATTCATCTTCAATTCCAAATATCAAAGCCAACTGGCCGGGAACACTACTTTTTATTTTATTCCAAAAAGAAATATTCGATTGACCAAAAGCAATTCTTATTAATGTTTTTTTACCAATTTTCAAAACACAACCAGATTCCTTTAATTTTTTTCTCAATGAAAATAAATCCAAAGAGTTAACTTTTGAAAAATCAGCAAAAATTACTGATTTCTGTTTTGAAATATTCTCTTTTAAACTTTTTAGGTTTTTTTGTTTTTTCTCTTTTGTTAATGCCATATTAATATTTAAGTTTCGAATTAAAATTAATAAAAAAATCTGCTTCCGCAGACAAAAAACAATAAAAATTGTTTACCTCGATAGGATTTACCGTGTACGCCTAACTTTAGCAAAAGCAAGTACACTCACCTATTGTCTACGGCTTCTATTTATAATGTATTATCATACTAATCTATTATTCAAATAGTGTCAATACATAAATAACCCCACCGCTGCAAGAAGACAGAAATGGGGTTTTGACAATAGCTCAAAGTGCAAAGTTTACAAGGGTCAAAGAAGACCCAAGACTTAAAGCACAAAGAACTAAGATACTTGCGAAGAAACGACTGACAAATCGACATTACGCCAGGGGTATTCGAGCCAACGGTGATTCCAGTACCAGACATCAAGGCGGCGATATAGAAGCAGGACGTTTTTGCGACCGTCCTTTGTTCCCAGAACATCACCGAAGAAATCTAAGTAGGTAATCTCCTTTTGACAGTAGAGGCGCTCCAAGATGCTGTTTTTCTTGTTGACCTCGTAGTCTTTCCACAAACCCATAAACACCGTCGCACCGTAACGGATCGTGTCCGTATTATTTTTAAGTCGGGACAACTTTTCCTCGCCACTGATGCTAGTTTCTATGGGCGTCAGACATGTAACGAAGTCGGCTTTAGAAAGATTTACCTCCGTGAGCTCAGCGGACCGTTTGTCCTGCTCTCCTAAAAAAACTTTCCAATTATTGTCGATTAACTCCTCGGCGTTGAACGAGGCAGTGGCGACGCACAAACTCGGCAGTGTCAACTTACTCATGGCATATTTCCTTTGCTGAGCTTGGCACGCTTTTTATTCAGAACACCCGAAATTCAAAGCATGCACAGGTTGTATCTTTTAAAGCGCCTACATAATTGTGCCCTAAAAGATACAACCTATTTCGCAAGTTTTAAAATGTAAAGGTGCTATACTTATCATATCTTAATTGTAGCATATAAATAAAGCTTTGTCAAATATTAACAAATTTTATTATCTTAGATATTTTGAGGCAGCTAAACTGTGTTCTGAAAATGTCTTACTGAAAATTGTTTTTCCGTTTAAATCAGATAAATAATACCAGTATTTTGATTCTGTGGGATAAATGGCGGCTATAATAGAATTCATTCCTGGGTTTGAAATTGGGCCCTTGGGTAGGCCTATGTATTTATAAGTATTATATGGAGAATCTATTTTAGTATCTTTTATTGTAACTCCCGAATGGTTTTTACCTGTAATATAGTTAACTGTTGCATCTACCTGCAAAGGCATGCCAGCGCTCAACCTTTTCCATAAAATACCTGCCACAATTTTTTTATCATCTGTTGATTTTACTTCTTTTTCAATTATTGAAGCCATTGTTATTACTTGAAAAACTGTTTTATTTTGTGAAATTATTTGCTCTCTTAAGCCAGTATTTAATTTTTTATTAAAATTGGAAAGCATTAATCTAATAACATCTTCTGCTTTTTCTCCCAAAGAAATATTATAGGTGTCTGGAAAAATATACCCCTCAATGCCAATATCTTGCGGTTTTTCTTTTAAAAAATCGAACTCGCCACTATAGTCTTTTTTCAAGGCTTCTTTGAAATCTTGTTCGTTAGAAATTTTCTCGTCTGCAAAGTATTTTTCAATATCTGCTATATCCCAACCTTCAAGAATTGTTATTTTTTGCTTTATAACATCTCCCGAAACAAACTTTTTAATAATTTCTGGAACAGTCATTTTGGGCGACAAAGCATACTTTCCAGCTTGTAGTTTTGAATCATTTCCCGAAATTATTGCATAAATATTAAAAAAATAATTATTTTTAATTATACCTTGCTCTTCTAGTCTTATGGCGATTTCTTCATCTCCCTCCCCTTTTTGGGCCAAAAATTCAATAATTTGATCTGAATTAGGCTTTACCGGAAAATAAACTTCCCAACTAAATATAATCAAACTCAAAATAAAAACAGTTGACACTACAGGAATGATTTTTCTAAAAACTTTTAATATGCTATGCATATTTTCATATTAATCTTTTATTACTTCTAATTTTTTACCAATAATAGTTAAAATATCAATTGCTTTGTCTATGTCTTCTTTAGTATGAACGCTAGATATTTGAACTCTTAAACGAGCCTGCCCTTCAGCCACTACTGGAAACCATAAACCCACCACATATAATCCTTTTTCTAACAATTCTTTTTGCATTTTTTGGGCTAAATCGGCGCGCCCGATATGAATTGGCACAATTGGATGATTGCCTTCAATAATTTTAAAACCCCTAATTTTAATCTGTTCTCTAAAATAAATTGTATTTTCTTTAGATTGTTTTAATAATTCTGGATTATTATTCAACAAATCAATAGCTTTAATGCTGGCTCCGGCAATCATTGGCGGCAAAGAATTAGAAAAAATATATGGTCTAGATTTTTGACGCAAAAATTCAATTAATTCTTTTTTGCCACTTAAATAACCGCCACTAGCTCCGCCAAAAGCTTTTCCCAAAGTGCCACTTAAAATATCAATTTGGCCTAATATACCTAATTCTTCTGGGGAACCCTTTCCATTTAAACCGCAAACCCCCACTCCATGCGAATCATCAACAAATAATAGAGCATCATAATCTTTGGCTAATTTAACTAATCCAGGCAACTTAGCCAACTCGCCTTCCATGCTAAAAACCCCATCGCTTACAATAATTTTAATAAAATAATTTTTGTTTTTATCTTCTTGGATCATTTTCTCTAAAACAGATAAATCACTGTGCGGATAAATTCTTTTTACCACCAAATCTTTTTTAATTAATTTTAGGCCGTCAATAATACTAGCGTGATTTAATTCGTCGCTGTAAATAACCGATTTTTTATCTTGTCCTTCGGTTTGATGAATTAAAGAAGCAAAAAAGGCTTCATTGGCGGCAAAACAAGAATTAAATAACATAGTGTCTTCGGTTTGTAAAAATTCAGAAAGTTTTTTTTCTAAAGCAATATGTATTTTGGTGGTGCCAGAAATAAATCTGACAGAAGACATTCCATAGCCGTATAAATCCATAGCTTCTTTGGCAAATTGTATAATATCTGGATGATTAGCCAATCCCAAATAGTTATTACTAGCAAACATCAAAACTTTTTTACCGTTAACCAAAACTTTTGCTCCTTGAGGCGATTCTAAAACTGATTCGTTTTTATATTTTTTTTGGTCTTTTAATAAAGTTATTTCTGAGCTGATTAAATTTAATAGTTCTTTTGAATACATATATTTATGGTCTTAAAATTATTTTATATGCATCGCCAGACCTAATAGCATCAAAGCCTTTTTGAAAATCTTCTAAAGGCAAGTCATGGCTAATTATTTTATTATCTAAAATTATTTGACTTAAACCATTGGTTAATAAGGAGCGCATTAATTCCCATGTGCTAAACATTCTTCTGCCAATAACACCTTTTATAGTGATACCGCGAAATATAATATCTTTTGAAAAATCAATTTCTTTAGCACCAGAGGGTAATCCCAATAAGGCAACAATGCCTCCCATTCTAATATTTTTTAAAGCATCTTCTAATGCAACATAAGAACCCGACATTTCTAAGACAGCATCAACTCCTGTATTATTAGTTTCTTTTTTAATTTGTTCATACAAAATTTTTCTGTTTGATTCATCTGTCACATCAAAACAGTAATCGGCGCCTAATTTTTTAGCCAAAGCAAATTTAGTATTTAAAAGTTTTTCTGAACTTAAGTTATTATTTGGATTGGAAGCATCGGTTAAAAAAATTACAGAGGCGCCAAGTTGCTTAGCAATAGCTATAGACATTAAACCTTGAATACCGGCTCCCAAAACTAACACAGAACTTCCCTTTTTAATTTCAGCCGACTGAATAGTATGAGTGGCATTTCCAATGGCATCCATAAAAGCAATAATTTCTAGAGGTATTTCTCCCTTAGCAAATAATAATAAATTACTAACTGGCACCACGACATATTTAGTAAAAGCGCCATCTTGATGTAATCCTTTAATTTTAGTATTTTGACAAACATGACCTTCGCCTAAAAGACACTGATGACATTGCCAACAAACAATATGCATTTCAGCTGTAACATAAAAGTTATCTTTTAAAAAATTTAGCAACTCGGGATTATTTACTAATTCATCTTTTTTATTATTCAATAAAAAATCAGTAATTTTGGGGTCATTAAAAGATTGTGAATAAAGTTTGTTGACTATTTCTTTGCAGGCGCTAATACCGGCTTCTTCAATTTGTCCACAAAATTCATGACCAATAATTACTTCATCTAAAATATTATTCGCCATTGAATCCTGCAATGCCAGAGTGCCTTTATAAATAGAAACATCTGTACCACAAATTGAAGCAGCCAACACTTTTATTTTAACTTCATCGTCTTTCGTAATTTGAGGCTCTGGCTTTTCTTTAATTTCTAATCCTTCGTACCATTTTTGACCTGGCACTGGTCTTTTTTTAATAATAGCTTTCATGATAAGTTTAAATTAAGCGATGTCTGTTTTAAAATATCCTAACGGAACTCTCTGAACTCGACGAATAGGCTGGAACTGGAGAGGAAAAGATGATTTTCCGCCGTCGCCATTCGGGCTATGGCGGACAAGCAAGTTTTTTTTTGCTTTGCACTCCGTAACTTTAGAGAAGGATGTGGCGACAAATTCTATTCTGATTCAATTTCAGATTCCTTTTTAATAATTCTAACAGGAATGTTATCTTTTTGGCACGCTTGCAAAAATACTTTTGCGCCGGGCGCACTTAGTGCTTCCTCTGTTATATATGCGCCGACAATTTCTGTCTTGTCTTTTTTAACCCAAACTTCGTTATGTGAACCCGTCTTGGTATTTGTCATGAGTTCTTGTAATTCACTTTCTCCATAATGTCGGTGCTTGCGTCCAGCAGATTGAGGTTTTAATTCCTTTTCATATCTTTCGTTATATGTGCTCGTAACATCTCTATCAAATGCACCGGAAATCGCGCCTTTATCAATTTTCAAAATATAACCGTAAGGCCGGAGTGGTTCTGTGAAATCATCTTTTTGAAGTGAAACACTAACTTCGGGACTTCTAATATCGATTCTATCTTTTTTAGACCACTGTTTTACGCCATGAATAAAATAAGTACCTTCCGGTGTTTCAATGATTTCTTTCACCAATTCAATTTTCGGTTTTTCTTCAGGCTTATTCTCTTGTTTTGGCGGTTCGCCAAATTCTAGTGGACGAAATTTTTCAGTCATATTATTTCAATAAATCCTCAATATTAACGCCAAGGTTTTTCGCAATTTTTGCCATAACTTGAACGCTTGGCTTATTCAAGTTTTTCTCTGCGGGAGATGAGGGAATCGAACCCCCGACAGCGGTTTTGGAGACCGCAGTTATACCACTTAACTAATCTCCCAATGCATGTTTTTAGGAATCGCCACGCAGCTGCGTGGTTGGAGACCGCAATTCTGCCATTGAACTACACCCCCTTTCCCCTTTTATGAATAAATGTAGCACAAAAAAAGAGTTTTATCAATTGAGTCTTTTTTTAAAAATTATAAGTGTTTTGTTAATTTTATAAGTTATTCACAACTTGACCTTAAACATTATAAGTAATAAAATCTTATAACGATACGTTAAAATAATATTAATGAAAATAAGAGTATACAGATAACTACTATGAATATCCATGTAACAAAAAGAGATGGCAGTAAAGAACTTTTTAATGCCGACAAAATAAATAAGTCAATTG
>CAYHHX010000027.1:0-6685 GCA_964356545.1 uncultured Candidatus Saccharibacteria bacterium
TTCAAGAAAGATTGGCTAAACTTTCTGGCGGAGTAGGCGTAATTAAAGTTGGGGCGGCCACAGAGGTTGAACAAAAAGCTAAACAACATAAAACAGAAGATGCTCTCCATGCCACAAAGTGCGCAGTTGAAGAAGGCATAGTAGCTGGTGGAGGAGTTGCCTTACTTAGAGCTTCTGTTGTATTAGATAAATTATTAGTAGAAGGCGATGAAAAAACCGGAGTCAATATTTTGAAAAGAGCAGTAGAAGAACCAGTTAGGCAAATTGCCCAAAATGCGGGTGTAGATGGAGCCGTGGTTGTGCAAAAAGTAAAAGAAGGGCAGGGCGACTTTGGATTTAACGCACAAACTATGGTTTATGAAGATTTAATAAAAGCAGGAGTTGTTGACCCAACAAAAGTTACAAGAACTGCTTTAGAAAACGCTGTTTCAGCTGCTAGTATGCTTTTAACCACAGAAGCAGTTATTGCCGAACTTCCTAAAAAAGAAGAAAAAAACATGATGGGCGGGGGAATGTCTTCAATGATGGGCGGTGAAGACTATTAAGATTCGCTCGACAATCAAACTTTTTGAAATACCGATAGTTAAAATTTCCAGCGAAATTTTACTATCTATATTCTCGGCAGTTTGTCTCGCTCCGCGAGAACCGTGCCAAACTGCCTGCGAAAATTATTTCTTAAAGTTTATTGCCTCGCTCTTAAAAATCCTCCTTGTTTTTTGGAGGATTTTTAGTTATAGTTGTAGTATAAACTTATATTTATGGAGTGTTTAAATAATCACGGAAAATTAGAAAAAGTATTATTTAATAATGTAGAAGTTGATTATTGTCCTACTTGTCTTGGTGTTTGGTTTGAACAGAATGAATTGCGTTTGGCAAAAGACAAAAAAGATGAGCAAATAAACTGGCTTGATGTTGACTTGTGGAGAGATAAAGGAAGATTTCAAATAGGAAAAATTCGCAAGGTTTGTCCTTCTTGCAGAATGCCGTTATATGAAGTAAATTATGACGATTCTAAAATAAAAGTTAATTTGTGTAATTTATGCAAGGGAATTTGGCTTGATAGAGGCGAGTTTAAGCAAATTATGATTTATTTAAAAACAAAGTCAGATTATGAAATTTTGTATAACTATAGTAAAAATCTTAGGCAAGAATTATGGGAAATTTTTACTGGACCAGAAAAGTTTAGAGAAGAATTGATTGACTTTTTTACTCTTTTAAAATTGTTTAATTATAAATTTGTGGTTCAGCACCCATTTTTAAATAGCTTAATAGAAAATTCACAAAAGTAAAAAAATAAAATTAAAAATAAAAAATTATGACAATAACAATTATTATTTTAGCCGTTATAGTTGCTGTAGTTTTATGGCTAATCTTTGACTACAATGGTTTAGTAAAGTTAAAAAATAGGGCAAAAGAAGCGTGGTCAGATATTGATGTTCAGTTGAAAAGAAGATATGACTTAATTCCTAATTTAGTCCAAACAGTAAAAGGATATGCAGCTCACGAAAGAGAGTTATTTGAAAAAGTTACACAGGCAAGAGCCAGCGCAATGTCGGCTCAGGGAATAAAAGAAAAAGCTGGAGCAGAAAATATGCTTTCAGATACTTTAAAAAGTTTATTTGCAGTTGCAGAAAATTATCCAGATTTGAAAGCTTCGGTTAACTTTTTAGAACTTCAAAGAGAGCTTTCCGACACTGAAAATAAAATTCAGGCAGCACGCAGATTTTATAACACTAATGTTCGCGATCTCAATATTAAAATCGAAAGCTTTCCGACAAATGTAATAGCTGGAATGTTTGGTTTTAAACAAATGGAATTATTTGAAGCTCAAAACGCAGAAAAAGAAGCAGTTAGTGTAAAGTTCTAAATTAGAATCAAAAAGGGGAATATCCTTATTCCCCTTTACTACATGGCAACACTATATACACAAGCAGATTCTAATATTCGCAAGACGTGGTTATTGATAACCGGTTTTTTAGTTTTCATAATAACGGCTGGATGGTTTTTTGGTTACTTACTGGACAGTCAGGGTATTTTAATATTTGCCGTTATTTTCAGCGTTTCGACAAGTTTTATTAGTTATTGGTATTCAGATAAAATTGTTTTAGCGATGACAAGAGCCGTTTTGATAGAACGCAAAGATAATCAAGAATTATATCGCATAGTAGAAAACTTATGTATTACTGCTGGCTTACCAGTGCCTAAAATTTATATTATTAAAGAACAACAACTTAATGCGTTTGCGACTGGTAGAAATGCAAAACATGCAGTGGTGGCTGTAACTCAGGGGCTTTTGAATAGATTAGAAAAAAAAGAATTAGAAGGGGTTATTGCTCACGAATTATCACACATTGGCAATAAAGATATGTTGTTGGCCACAGTTGTGGTAATATTGGCTGGTATTATATCAATACTTTCTAATATGTTTTTAAGGATTAGTTTTTTTGGAGGAAAAGATAGGGATTCTGATAATAATAAAGCAGGAGCATTGTTTATGATTTTAGGAATTGTTGCCGCAGTTTTAGCGCCAATTGCCGCCACTTTAATTCAATTATCAATTTCTCGCAAAAGAGAATTTTTAGCAGATGCAAGCGGAGCTTTACTAACCCGTTATCCCGAAGGACTAGCCGGCGCTTTAGAAAAAATTTCAGCCGACTCAAATCCAATGAAAACTGCTAACACGGCAACCAGTCATCTTTTTATTTCTTCGCCCTTTAAGGGAAAACAAGTGCAAAGTTGGTTTACAAAATTATTTATGACTCACCCGCCTATAGAAGAAAGAATAAAAGCCCTTCGTGGAATAAGAGTATAAAATATGATATTTGAACCTAAGAAACGTATTAATAAATACGAATTTAATAAAATCTTAAACAGCATTACGGATATTTCAAATGAAGAACAAGCATATTTGAATCAGGTTTTTGATAAAGATTTAAGCAGCGGATTAACAGAATTTGAGTTGAAAGAAAAGATAAATAAACTTCAATCTAATAAGGGAGATATTTTAGACCAGTGGGAATTAGAAAAAGTAAAGAAAAAAATATTAGAGCAATTTGGAAAATGAAAATTGTAAAAAACAAAATCGAAATAATAGAATTGAAAAAGATGGAAAAGAAGATGTATGAGAGCTTGGTTAAAGCGGTTGTTGATATTGAGAAAGAAATTATGGCAGTTGACGCTGAGCTACATGTAGATTTAGAACAGCTTTTAATTGAAAAAGAAAATTCTGAACCGAAAAATCTTTGGGGCATAAATATATATCCTGACAATGAGGGGGAGAGTTTTATTCAATTTGATTCTATGATTAACTTAAAGCCGGGTTTGGGAAACCGCACGAGAGGAATTGATAATATAGAAATAAGAGAAAAATTAATTAAGATTGTTAATAGATTAGTCCAAAAATGATTCTCAACAAACAGTTTAAGGATAGATGGTCTGAATTTTCTTTAGTAGAACAAATGGCAAATATTGGAGCCGAAATTGGTAGAGCTATCAATTGGAGAGGCAAAAATGAAAAAGAAAGTCAAGCAGCTTTTGAAAGAGGATTAGCATTATTGGATTTATCAATTATAGATTCAAAAAATAAAAGAAGATTAAAAGAACTTTTAAGAGTGCGAGAATGCTTAGTTGACTATTTTTGTTTTGACAATATTTATGGTTCGAGTGATGAAAAATGGAACAGCTATTTTTATGCTTTTAATCACGCAGCAAGAGTAAATCATTAAAAATTTAACAGGGAAGGGTGTCAGAGTGGCCTAATGAAACGGCTTGGAAAGCCGTGACCCGTAAGGGTCTCGTGGGTTCGAATCCCACCCCTTCCGCCAATGATTTTATCAATATAACAAAAGGATTTTTAAAAGGCAGGGCGAAGGGATTCGAACTATACTATGGATCAAAAACAAAAAGTAATTTTCTTCGATTGCTATCAAACCCTTATTGATGTTTCCCTTGATAAAGAGAGTCAGAAATTTAATGAGCAAAAAGGATGGGAAGTGTTTGTGGATTTGTTAAGTAAAAATTACGGAATAAATACCAGCGTTTCCGATCTCGTATCTTTCATAGATCAGCGTAAGGTCGGTTTCTATACTGGAAAAGATAAAGCAATCTACCATCACGACTTTAGAGCGATAATCACTGATGTTCTCGAGAAGGATTTAAAACACCCACTCCCAACCAAAGCAATTTCTGATTTAATTTATGAATATCGAAAAGTAAGTCGGGGCTACGTAAAGTTGCACCATCCAAGAGTTGTAGAAGTTCTTGTCACTCTATCTCAGACATATCTCCTGTCTATCGCCAGCTATACTCAAAGTTCCTTCACTCAGCTTGAATTAGAAGAATTGGGTATAGCAAAATACTTTTCTTATTTCGTATTCTCTTCGGATATTGGATTCCGCAAGGAGTCGGTAGAATTTTATAAAAAATGTCTTGAGGTTGTGGGAATGAAGCCAAATGATTGTGTTATGGTAGGAGATAATTACAAGGAGGATGTTTTGATTCCTTCCCAACTTGGTATAAATACAATCTGGCTTAAAAATCCTGGTGCTGAGTCAATCTCAACGGATGCGAAAGCGGTAGTTAACATTGAAGATCTCGATAGGCTACCAGAGGTAGTAGATGATATATGGAAGATCGATTGAAACTGCTCACGATATATAGCAGATTATGGCAGTAAATCTCATATATGCCATATATTAGATTGTATGGGATTATATGAGTAAATTTAGTAAACTTTGCGAGCAAAGACTGGAATATCGAACGAGGTAGGATTTTCTTTGTAGAGATGCTTTAAATCACGTACAATTTTATCAACATTCCTGAAATTAAGCCGCTTCGGTTCTAATTTCGGGACATCGCCTCCGCCATATTTTATGTTCAACTAAATTAAAAGCCCAATGAATATTTAGGTAAGTTGCAAGTAATAATTATTAACAGTCATTATTTTCCTATTGCATATTTTAAGCCTAAGATATAAAATTAAGAAAATTAAATAAAAATAAATAAATTGCGATAAAAATAAAAAATTATTTATTTGTGTCGCTCGTAAATTATATGGAAGAAGAAATCAGAATTAATAAAATAGAGCCACCAAAAATAATGATTACTTTGGCTACTATTTTAGTTATTAGTATAGTCGGCTTTTTAATTTTAAAAACAGTTTATAATTTTGCAACTTTGCCACAAAATTATCCTCAAGAAATAACTGTATCAGGTGAAGGTAAAGTTTTTGTAAAACCGGATGTGGCCTTGGTACTTTTTGGAGTAAAAACTGAATCACAAAAAAGTGTTGACGCAGTCAATCAAAATAATGAGAAAATGAATGCAGTGATAAAAGCAATAAAAGATTTGGGAGTTGACGAAAAAGATATAAAAACATCTGCATATAACTTATATCCGGTCTATGATTATATAGAGACAGGCAGAGTTTTTAAGGGATATTCTTTAGATCAACAGATATCGGTTAAAATTAGGGATTTCAATAAAATTAGTGATATTTTAGATAAAGCAACATCAGGGGGAATCAATACTATTGGGGATCTACAATTTACTGTTGATGACTTAGAAAAAGCAAAGTCAGAAGCAAGAGAAAAAGCAATTAAACAGGCAAAAGAAAAAGCGCTTGTTTTAATTAATCAAGCCGGCTTAAGAATAGTAAAATTAATTAATGTCTCTGAAGGATACGGCCCTTTGCCACAACCTTATATGATGGGTGGAGGAATAAATACTTTAGAAAAAGCAAGTATTGCTCCGGATATTCAACCGGGTCAGTCAGAAATAAACACGACTATTACTTTAACTTATCGTGTGCGTTAATTTATGGATTGTATTTTTTGTAAAATTGCTAAAGGAGAAATTGATTCAGCTAAAATTTGGGAAGATGATGAATTTTTTTCCATTTTAGATTTAAATCCTAACACGACAGGAATGGTTTTAGTTTTGTCAAAACAACACTACGATTCTTATGTTTTCTTGATGCCAGACGATATTTATCAAAAATTTATGTTGGCCTCAAAAAAAATTGCTAAAATGCTAGAAAAGGCACTAGAAGTTAAAAGAGTTGCAATGGTAATGGAGGGAATGGGAATAAATCATGCCCATATTAAACTTTATCCAATGCACGGTTTAGAAAAAGAATTCAAAGAAATAATAGCAAAAGATAAAATATTTTTTAAAGATTATCCAGGATATATTACGACTCAACTTGGTCCACATCAAGATATTAAAGAACTTAAGAAATTAGCGGAAAAAATTACTAAAAATTGATTTTTAACGACTTTTGTGGCACAATCAGAATATAAAAGATTCTGTTTATGCTCGACTCCCAGCTTGAGGAAATAAAAAATAAACTCAATGTAGTAGATGTTATTGGTGGCTATATAAAGCTAACAAAAACTGGCGCCAATTATAGGGGAGTCTGTCCTTTTCATTCAGAAAAAAAACCTTCTTTTTTTGTATCGCCAGCGCGTCAGATTTGGAAATGTTTTGGTTGTGGTAAGGGCGGTGATATATTTGGATTCATAAAAGATATTGATGGGGTTGAATTTGGTGATGCTTTAAGAATTTTAGCAGATAAAGCCGGAATTATTTTAAAAAGAGAAAATATAAAATTAAAAACGCAAAGACAGCGTTTTTATGAAATTTGCGAATTAGCCTGCTGTTTTTTTGAAAAACAATTAGAGGCTAG
>CAYHHX010000028.1:0-6667 GCA_964356545.1 uncultured Candidatus Saccharibacteria bacterium
TTAGGACATCAGCTTCTCAAGCTGAGAACACCGGTTCGACTCCGGTTAGGAGCACATTAAAATTGTAAATTTTATAGTATAAGGGTAAAATGAGTGAATGAACAAAGAAGAGTTGTTTAAGAACTACATTTATCCTATTACTACATTGTCGGGCAGTATTATCGGTGTTGGATTTTTTGCTTTACCATATATTACTTTGAAGGTTGGTGTTTTCGTAATGCTATCCTATTTTTTAGTTTTGGGATTTTTGGTTATTTTGATTCACTTAATGTATGGAGAGATAGCTCTTAAAACTCCTGATTTTAAAAGATTTCCAGGTTTTGTTGGTTTTCATTTAGGAAAATGGTTTGGCAGATTGTCTTTAGTTTTTACCACTATTGGGTCTTTTGGGGTTTTGTTGGTTTATTTAATTGTTGGAACAGATTTTTTATCGAATGTTTTTTTGCCAATTTTCGGCGGTAATAAGCTTTTATATGTTTTTATTTATTTTGCTTTAGCTTCTTTAACTATTTATTTTGGCATAAAAATAGTTTCTAAAATTGAGTTGGCGGTGATTTGTTTTTTGCTATTAGTTTTAGTTTTAGTATTCACAAAAGGTTTTTCACAATTTAATTTAAATAATATTTTTATTAAGAGTACAGACTTTGGAATCAAAAACTTGTTTTTGCCGTATGGTGCAATTATGTTTTCTTTGTGGGGCACAGGCATGATACCAGAAATAGAAGAAATGCTGAGGGGAAACAAAAAATTAATAAAAAATATAATTATAACAGCAATCTTAACTCCAGCTGTGGTTTATCTGTTTTTTATATTTTTAGTTTTAGGCATTACAGGTAGTGACACAACGCAATCAGCTCTTTTAGGGCTAAAGAGTTTTTTAGGCAATGGAGTTGTTACTTTGGGTATTTTAATTGGAGTTGCCACAACATTTGTTGGTTTTATCACGATAGGGCTTACCTTAAATAAAATATTAGTTTATGATTTAAAAATTAAAAACTTTCATTCATGGATTATTACTTGTTTTACACCATTGATTTTATTTTTGATAGGTTTAAATTCTTTTATCGGTTTGATATCTTTTATTGGAGGAGTTTTGCTTGGCGTTGACGGAATTTTAATATTGCTAATGTATAAAAAAATTGGCGGTAAAAAATTATTGATTTATCCTTTGTCATTAATTTTTATATTTGGTATTATTTACGAATTGGTATATTTCATTAAATAATTTTATTTATGTTTTTTTATATCGTAGCTTTTTTAATTTCTATTTTTGTTTTAGCTTGGTTAAGCTCTCGTTTGATTAAGGCATTGATTGACCTTGCAAAATATCTTGGCTGGCGCGAATTTATTATTGCTTTTTTTGTGATGGCTGTGGCAGGTTCTTTACCAAATTTATTTGTTGGCGTTGGAGCCGCTTTACGCGGTTTTCCAGAGCTTGCTTTTGGCGATATTTTAGGAGGAAATTTAGTTGATTTAACTTTAGTTATGGCGTTGGCTATATTTATGGGTAAGGGATTTATTACAGCTGAAAGTAAAATGATACAGCAAAGTGCGTTATTTACGGCGGTAATTGCAGTAATGCCGTTATTTTTAATTTTAGATGGAAAATTAGGCAGAATAGATGGCGTAATACTGATATGCGCCTTTTTTGTTTATGCGTTTTGGATTTTTTCAAAAGGAGATAGGTTCAAAAAAATATACAACGGCAATCAACAGCAACCAATAAAAGGATTTTCCAAATTTTTTAAAGATTTAATAAAAATAATTATTTTCATAGGTATTCTTTTATTAGCTTCTCAAATTATTATAAACTCTGCTCAATACTTTTCTAATAAATTGGGAATCTCTCTTGCTTTGGTGGGTCTTTTAATAATTGGATTAGGAAATTGTTTTCCAGAAGCCTATTTTTCTATTATTTCAGCAAGACGTGGTAAAAGTTATATGATTTTGGGCGACTTAATGGGTTCTGTGATTTCTTGCGCAACTTTAGTTTTGGGTATTGTGGCTATTATTGTTCCATTTCAAATAAATGATTTTTCTCCGTTTTTGATCGCCAGAATATTTTTTATAATAGCTTTAGCCGTTTTCCTTGTTGCTATTAGAACTGGTAAAAAAATTACGAAAAAAGAAGCAATTGTTTTGCTTTTTATATATATTATATTTCTTTTACTTGAAATATTTAGACCTGCTATTTTTTAAAAATATGGATTTAACAACTATATTATTATTTATAATTACAATAGGATTAATAATTACTATTTTTTTGTTACTCCATAATAAACCAGAGCCCAAAAAAGATGATAGTTCCTTGTTAATATTACAACAACAGGTAAACCAAATTTCGCAAGTTTTAGATTCTAAACTATCTGAATCAAACAAAAATCTTCAGCAACAGTTTTCACAATCAGCTAAAATTATTAGAGATGTTACAGAAAAATTAACAAGATTAGATGAAACAAATAAACAAGTTGTAGGTTTTGCCGACCAACTTCAAGGTTTACAAGATATTTTGAAAAATCCAAAACAAAGAGGAATATTGGGTGAATACTATTTGGAAACTGTTCTCAGAAATGTTTTACCTCCGAGCTCTTATCAAATGCAGTATTCTTTTTCTAATGGAGAGATAGTTGATGCAGTTGTTTTTGTTGACCATGCCGCGCAAGCGAGTAAAAGGATAATTCCGATTGATTCAAAGTTTTCTTTGGAAAACTATAATAAAATATTAGAAACTAGAGACTCAAGCGAAAAAAAGCGGTTTGAAACAGCTTTTATTAATGATTTAAAATTAAGAATTGACGAAACCTCAAAATATGTAAGACCAGAAGAAAAAACAATGGATTTCGCTTTTATGTTTATACCATCTGAAGCAGTTTATTACGATTTATTAATAAATAAAGTTGGCTATATTACAGAAGATACTAATAATTTAATTTATTATGCGGGTAAGAAAAAAGTCATAATTGTTTCTCCTACATCATTTTTAGCTTATTTACAGACAGTTTTACAGGGATTAAGAAATCAAAAAATTTCAGAAGAAGCACATTTAATAATTAAAGAAGTTGAAAGATTAGGCAAGCACATGTTCACTTATTCAGAACATATGAAGCGACTCGGTCAGCATTTAGACACAACTGTAAGCAGTTACAATAAGGCTTCGAGAGAGCTCTTAAAAATAGACAAAGATGTGGTAAAAATAACAGACGGTAAGGCTCTTATAAAAATTAGCGAGGTTGAGAGCCCTCAGCTTGACTAATAACATTATTTTTGCTAAACTGAACACCATGTTAGCAGTAATTAAAACCGGAGGGAAACAATATCTTGTTTCGCCCGGCGATAAAATAAAAGTGGAAAAATTGGACAAAAAAGAGGGAGCAGAAATTAGCTTTTCGGAAGTTTTGTTAGTTGAAAAAAATAATAAAATAGAAATAGGAAATCCAAAAGTAAAAACAGCTACAGTGGAGGCAAAGATTTTAAAGCACGGTAAAGGGGATAAATTAATTATTTTTAAATACAAAGCTAAGAAAAGATATAAAAGAAAAATTGGCCATAGACAGCCATATACAGAAATAGAAATTATAGCAGTCAAAAATTAAATAAAAAACCCGCGAGAGGCGGGTTTTTTTGTTGTAGCTTTGAAATATATAGATTACACATTTTTAAAATAAAGATAAAGTAATAAAATATGAAAAAAGAAATTAATTGGCTTTTAAAAGAAAAATACCCAGGCTACCAAAAAATTGACGTAGGGGCAAGTAATAAAAAACTACCAGAACAACTTAAAAAAGATATTAAACGATTAAAAGCAGGAGAGCCATTAGATTACGTAATTGGATTTACTAATTTTTTAGGCTGTAAAATTGATTTGTTTAAAAGTCCTTTAATTCCCAGACCAGAAACAGAATTTTGGGTGAAAATCGCAATTGAAGATATTAAAAAAATAAAAAATAAAAATATCCACTGTTTAGATATTTTTACAGGATCTGGATGCATAGGTGTTGCCTTATTAAAATATATAAATAATGGAAAAGTGGATTTTGCTGAAAAAGAAACTAAACTCTTAAAGCAAATAAAAATTAATTTAAAAATAAATAATATTGAAAAACACAGGTATAAAATAATTCAGTCTGATGTATTTAGTAAGGTGCAGGCTAAGTACGATTTCATTTTTGCTAATCCTCCGTATATTGCAAAAACAAGGAAAAATAAAATTCAAAAATCAGTTTTACTATTTGAGCCAAAGTCTGCATTGTTTGGCGGAAGAGACGGACTTTTTTATATTAAAAAGTTTTTAAAAAAAGCTAAAAATTATTTAAATAAAAATGGTAACATTTATATGGAGTTTGATGCTATGCAAAAAATAGAAATTGAAAAAATGATTAATATGTTTGGATACAATAAGCATCAATTTTTCAAAGACCAATATAACCAATGGAGATATGTAATAGTTTCATAAATTAAAGCTGTTGAGTTTTTAGATTGGCATAATTTTTAAAAAAGAGTAAAATTAGACTATGGGGTTAATATAAAAGTAACCTGGTAAATTAAAAAATATGAAAAGAAAAAAAATCGATAAGATAGCTAGTCTGCCTGCGCAAGCAGGGCAAGTATCAAGATTGCTTTTAGTTTTGGCAATAATTGTTTTTGTTGCCGCAATAATTGTTTTTGTAGTTTTAAAAGCAACAACTGCGCCACCAAAACCTATCATAAAAGAGCCAATAGGTCCAAAAGTAGTATATGATGCAACATTGGGAGATATAAAATTTACATTTCAAGAGGCAAGAGATGTTGGAAAAATTTTAGTTGGTTCAAGGTCTAGATTTCCTGATTGGCAAAAAGATTTAACTACCACAGAAAAGTTTATAATAGTTCAAATAGGAGCCCAAAACAAAGGAAAGGAGAATGTGCCAGAAAGAGTTTGGAATATTGAAAATATAATTGATTCAGAAGGAAGAAATTTTGTGCCATTAGATAATATAGCAGACGCTTGGTTGCCAGAAACAAATCTGTGCAGTGCTTTATTAAAACCAGAATTTGCTGCAACTCCTTGTATAAAAATATATGAAGTATCAAAAATTTCTACTGGTTTAAAAATAAATGTTTCAGCTTTCAAAAAAGAAAGCCTTTCTGATTATTCTTCAAATGATAAAAATAAAGAAACAGTACTCATAGATTTAATAGTAACTCAGTAGAATTGTTATTAAGATATAAATATTAGGTCTAAAAAATTATGACAGATGAAAAAAAAGAAATAAAACAACCTTCTGGTGAAAGTTTGTCTCCTGAACAAAAAATAGAATTTTTACAAGAAGGAGTAAAAACACCAGAAAAAAAAGAACCAACAACAGAAGAAGCTATTACGAGAGAAGCCTTAGAAAGAGAAATAGCCAAGATGGAATTAGATGATAGTTTAAAAGAAGAAGCTAATCAAAAAGTAAGCATAATTCAAACTTTAGATGAAGCAGAAAAAATTGAACATTTATTAGAAATTACTAAAGAAAAAGGTATAGCTTTTGCAGTAAGCGTTGCGCAAAAAATGAATGACCCTCATATTTTAGATACTTTTCACGACATCTTAATTAAAGAATGGGCGCACTATAAACAATTTTTAAAAGTAAAATAAAAGTTATCATATGTTTTTGTTGTACGGATTATTTTTAATTTTTCTTTTAACCTTAATTGGATTTGTTATCGCTTTACGTTTTGAAACAAACAGAAAAAGCGCTCTTTTGGGCGGGCTAGAAACCGTTCTTTTTTTGGTTATGATGCCTAAAAACGATTTTAAAAAAGATGACTTGGTACAGAAAGAAGAAAAAGTTTTAATTTCTCAAATGGAGCAAGTTTTTGCCAATTTCTTGTATTTAAAAAAACCAAAACTTTTTGGGGAACCACCTTCTGTGGCTTTTGAAATTGCTTCGCAGATTGGTGGTACAGATATTTCTTTTTATGTTTGTGTGCCAAAATCTTTAGATACCGCTTTCGAAAAATATGTACAAGGCGTGTATCCAAGGGCAATTGTGGAAAAAATACCTCAAGATTACACTATTTTTGAACCACAGGGAGTAACAGCTGGAGCTTTTTTGAAATTAAAAGAAAACTCGTTATTTCCAATTAGTACTTATCAAAATTTGGAAAAAGATCCACTTTCAACTGTTACAAATAATTTAAGTAAAATTTCAGACGACGAAGGAGCTGCAATCCAAATAATAATTAGACCTTTAGCAGGTTTGAATTTAAAAGAAAAAGGAGAAAAAGTATTAATAAAAATTAGAGAAGGTAAGTCGGCTAGAACTGCTGTGGCTGAAGTTTTTCAGCCAGGTTTTTTAAAAATTATCGAAGAGGTTTTTAGAGGTTCGGCAAATGTCAAAAATAAAGATGGATTTGAAGATATAAAAAATAAACAGCAGGGGATTGACCAAAGAGCTTATGATGCCATTTCAAGCAAAATTCAAAAGCAACAATTTGAGGTAAATATAAGAATAATGACTTCTGCAAAAACTGGGGCTCGCGCAGAGGAAATATTAGAGCATTTGCAGAGCGCGTTTTCGCAGTTTTCGCTTTCAGCTATAAATAGTTTAGAGCCCAAAAATTTATATAAAGGAGAACTTAAAAAATTAATTTATGATTTTAGTTTTAGAAATTTTAATTCAAAACAAGCTAATATTTTAAA
>CAYHHX010000029.1:0-6363 GCA_964356545.1 uncultured Candidatus Saccharibacteria bacterium
TTGTTCGGTTTTTTACTTGGTGCTCTAATTCTACAGTTTGCTCGAACTTTTTTCGAACAACTAACTGACTAATCATGCATCCGTTGCGCTACGCGCCTCTGTGCGAAGCACAGAGCTTTTCCAAAAGGAAAAGGACGGAAGCACGAATACAATGCGGACTCGGTTTTGCGGAAGCATTTTTCTGGGGATATGGTTTCCGCAAAACCTCGGCTGATTTCGGATTTCGCAAGCGGAGGAGGAGGGGTCTGGGGAGGAATCCTCCGCTTGCTCCATCCGTTTTCTTTTGGCGAAATTCGGGGCGGACATGCCCCATTAATATATTAACCTATCTTGGGTTATCCCGCAATCGGTTATACACTTAATTATGTTGATGACAAAGTCAATTTACACAAGTGAATACAAAACTGTGGTTTCGCGCCTCATAGAGGCAAGAAACCAAAGTGGCTTAACCCAAGTTGGGGTTACTCAAAAGCTTAAAAAACCACAGTCTTATATTTCCAAAATTGAAAGGGGCGAAAGGCGTGTTGATATCACCGAGCTTTCAATTTTGGCAAAAATTTATAAAAAACCCCTAGACTATTTTGTAAAATAACTATGAGCAATAAATGGCTAGATCCAATATATAAAATATTAGCCGCTTCTGAACTAGGGGCAGGTCATACTTCTGGTATTGTTCCCACCAGAGAAACACAGGACTACTTTGGAACTTCAGAAAAAAATGAGACTCAGCTTTTAAAAGAGCTTGATGTTGAATTTTGGTCTGGCGAAACCAGTGAGTCAATAAAAACAAATGTAATGTTTTATGTTTCCGACACTCATCATGGACAAATACACATTACAGGAAACCTAATGCCAACATACTTAAGATATGGAGCACAACTAGGAGATATTATTGTCTTCTGGAAATCAGCTGACAAGGACACTTTATTTAAAGTAGAACTAATAAAACCTGGTTCTGATCGCTGGGATAAAATTGAGGCAAGTGATGATTTTCCTAGGAGAGGTGGTTTCCTAAAACTTAATCCGCCAGAGTCAAATTAAACAGCAACTTTAAAAATAGAACTCAATACAGTTTCCGCAACATTAACGGTGATTGCGTTCCCTGCTTGCCTGTAAAGTTGTGTGTCTGAGACACCAACATTTTTGGCTTTTTTAACAAAAGAATCATTGAATCCTTGTAGGCGGAAAGCTTCAAGGGGCGTTATTTTTCTAATTCTACTTTTATTCTTATCTTTGTTTACAGAAAATATATTTTCTTTATTAAACTTTCCATAAATGAAATCGTCTGAAAAATAATTATCTTGATTTGCTCTGTGCATTTTGTGCATACTTGCCGTAAGGGGGCATGCAGTTAGTCGGTTAATTTCTGACTTTGACCAATAGTTACCGCTCCCATGAGCTAGAATCGTTTTTATTAATTTTTCTGAAAGATAATATTTTTCATCAACATTTCGTTCAAGAAGATGCCAAGTGGTTTTAAATTTTTTAGGTATATTCTTATTCTTAAAATCAATGCCAGAAACTTGTTGGAAGGTTTTCTTATTTTTAACACCAATGAAATAAAGCCTTCTTCTTGTTTGAGGAACACCAAAATCAGAACTATTGAGCATTTCAACCCTTACATTATAATCAAGATTATCCGTAAGTATTTCTAGTATTCGATTAAAGGTTTTTCCACCATCATGTGTTTTTAACCCCCTAACATTTTCAAGAATAAAAAATTCTGGTTTTTTTATCGAAAGTATTTTAGCAATTTGGAAAAATAAAGTCCCGCGAGAATCCTCAAAGCCTCTTTTTCTTCCCATTAAACTAAATGGCTGACAAGGAAATCCAGCAAGAAGAATATCAAATTTAGGAATCATTTTTATTTTTTCAATAGAGTTGAGAGAATTAATATCTCCAATATCTAACTCATTTTCATCAATTGAAAAATTAGCTTTATAAGTCTTTACTGCATTTAAATCAATTTCACTAAAACCAACACATTCAGATTTTAATCCAAGCGATTTTACTGCACGGTCAATTGCAAGACGAAAACCACCAATACCCGCAAATAATTCTAGATATTTTATTACCTTACCATTTTTTGTATGCTTCATAACCATTTTCATTATAACAATTTTTTCATGATACTGCTTGCAATTATTTCTCCAAGGAGTGGCGGGACAGCGTTACCTATCTGGTGATACCACTGAGTATATGGACCTGTAAAAATATAGTTGTCCGGGAAACTTTGTATGCGAGCCGCCTCTCGAGGTGTAATACCACGATTTTCTGTGGGGTGAATATACATATTACAATCAAACTTCATGTGAGAAGTAATTGTTTTTGACGGTTTATTTAATTGTAGTTTGTAAAATTTATCTTTGAATATGTTTGACCTACTCTTATACGGCATAATGTGAGCAATACTCTCATGATCTGATTTTTCACCTTGTGGAAGTAATTTGAAAATTTCAAGATCGCGAGCGTTATTATAACGAGCTTTGTGATTGTAAATTACTTTCGGTATTTTCCTGTGATTTATTCTTAAGATGTAATTATTGGGAGTTTCTAAACCTACTAGCACATCTTTAGTGAAACCGCTTTCTTTTGACTCTATTTTAGTATCACCTTTTTGTTTTCGGGATGAAAGTTTTCTGAGACCCCAAAACGCATCTTTTATTGGAATAAGGTTTTTTGTTTTTTTACTTTCTATATCTTTAAATATATTTGAGACGACTTTTTCAGAATCCTTTATTATATCTTTTCTAGCTCCAATATAAATCAACCTCTCTCTGTTTTGGGGAATACCAAAATCTTTAGCATTATAAAGTTTATAATCCACACTATACCCAACCGATTCTAGATCTTCAACAACCTGTGAAGCTGAAGCCAGCATGCCTTTTACATTTTCCATAACCAAGAAAGATGGTTTTGCTAAATTTATTACCTCAATAAATTTTTTATACAGAATATTTCTAGGATCACGGATAAGTCTTTGCCTATTTGCCATGCTAAAACCTTGACATGGCGGGCCTCCAATTACAACGGAGAATTTGGTATCTTTTAAGAATTTATTTTTAGTTTTTATAAAATCACTTATGTCACCTAAAAAAATATTTTCTGATAGAACATCTGGTCGATTTTTCTTAAATGTTTCAATGGAATTAAAATCTATATCGTTTGCAAGTCCGATTTTAAAACCTGCGTTTTCAAAACCTAGTGATAAACCACCAGCTCCACAAAATAAATCAACTATTTTTAAGTCTTTGGTCTTGCTATTACCCATGTAATACATTATATACGATACAACTTTAGAAGTCAGGTTTTTCTTTTGATTTTTTTACAAAAATGGTAGTATTGAGAGTATAAACCCATGAAAAACCATTACTTATTCATAGTTTCAGACCAAGTAAATAAAGACGGTAAAAGAGTCACAGGCAAGGCAGTCTTCGATTCTTTAATGGGTAAAAAAGCATGGGGATTTCACCCAACGACTCAACACCGAGCTTTAGTAAAAGATGGCGACGAAGTCATTTTTTATTTAACCGGCGCGGGTTTTATTGGTAAGGCAACATTAAAATCTCCTGCATATATTGATAAAACGGGCGATTCAGAAACATGGTGGTTTAATCGCTCTGATGTTAATTACCGCGTTGATCTACAAGATATTGATATTTGGGAAAAAACAAAACCAATTCAGCCAATTCTCCCAAATCTTTCTTTTGTGAAAAAAACAAAAAATTGGGGTGTATATTTACAAGGTGGTGTAAGGAAAGTTAGTGAAGAAGATTATCTTGCGATATTAAATTCAAATATTTATGAGGTAGAGAATAATCAAGAAAAATCAGTTTCTGAAACAATTCTTTCTTTTAATCCAGAATCTGCATCATATAATCCACATCTTTTACAAAGCCCCGAAAGAATAAAAATCAGCAGAATAATTGAAAATGTTCAAAAGGGGTGGCAAATTCCTAATTTTCAAAGATATTTTGACTGGAATAAAGAATACATCAGATCTTTTTTGGAATCTGTTTTTAATGATTACTATGTTGGGTCATTTTTGATGTGGGAAGCGTCAGATCATTCTAATCTTGAAGTACAACCAATTAAAGGAGTTAGTACCACGCACCAGGTAGATCAAATAATTCTTGATGGTCAGCAGAGAATGACTGCTCTTTACTATGCAATCAAAACTCCAGATTTTTCTCCTAGGGGTTCTAAAAAGAGAAGCTATTATTATTTAGATCTTCGTGCATTTATTGAGGATGCGAGTCAAGAAAATATCATAGTTATAAAAGATAAAAAAATAAGTCGTGATGATTCTTTTAAACATCTAATGTTTCCTTTTTACGAATTGGAAAAACTTCACGACTGGATAGATAATTTTGAGGACTATCTTGAAAAAGAAGTGCAAGATAAAACTCAGGTTAAAAGCATAGGAAGAACAATAGAAAAACGCTTAAGACATATGTGGGACGGTTTTGAAATACCTTATGTCGTACTTCCAAAAACAATGGATCTTGTACATGTTGCTGATATCTTCGAAAAAATAAATTCAAAAGGAAAACCTTTAAGCACTTTTGATCTTCTTATTGCTCGACTTCTTAAATACAATGTTAAATTAAAAGATTTGTGGGATAAGGCTTGCGAAGAATATCCTAATTTGAAAAAATATGAAGAAGAAACTGAAAAAATAAGAATGGCTGTTTTTCAAACAATGTCTCTTCTTTACCACCCAACATCTTCTTGTAAAAGGAAAGATATTCTGAATATTTACGAAGCACTTTCTATCGCAGACAAGGATCAATTTGAATCTTATTGGAAGACATGCATAGAAGCACTAAATGATTCAATCGAAAGACTAGAAAACATGAGAGATGGTGGTTTCGGTGTTCGCTCCGCAAAAGATATTCCATTTATGCCAGCATTACCTATGTTAGCTGCTTTCCTAGTAAGAATTGAGGAATCGGGAAATGAGGCATTGGCTCAAACAAAAATGCATCAATGGTATTGGTCATCTGCAATAACTAAAGCATATTCTTCAAGCACTGAATCAAAAATGACTTCTGATTTCAAAGAAGTTATAAAATGGTTTGATGACGAGAACTCAATTCCTGCTGTTGTTGTAAACGCTCGGAATCAAATAGAGATACTTAATTTACTTGAATCAGATGAGCAATCAAGCGCCGATTATCGTGCAATACTTTCGCTTTCAGCACTTGCGGGAGCGAAGGATTTCGTGACTGGCAATAATCTTGAACACGCACGAGATAATCAGAAAGACCATATTTTCCCAAAATCTGTTTTCTCTAAAAATAAATATGTTGATTCAGTTTTAAACATGACATGGATGTCAGATAAAACCAATATGTTTATCAAAAAAGCAAAAAAACCTTCTGAATATATTACCACTTTCATTAAGGAAAACTTTGGAGGTGATGAAAATAAATTTATTGAATGCTTGGAAAGCCATTTGATTGACAAGAAGGTTTTTGAAGCAATGAAAAGTGATGATTTTGATTTATTTCTTACTTCAAGACAAGAAAAAATCAAGAAAGAACTTAGGCAACGAGTTGGCGGTGTTTCAGTCATAGAAACAAGAATGGAAGATGACCCAAATGGACTTATCGACAATACAGAAGAAAAAATTCGTCTCCTAATAAACAAAACACTTTTAGCTAAAAATAATGAATATTGGGGGACTTTGATCCCTCAAGGAATTAAGGAAAAAGTTAAAGAAAAAATAGAACAACATATACAAAAACATCCAAACGAGGCTTCTATAAAAAGGGACGGCCTTAATAAACTTTCTTTCTGTGATGTAATGGACTACTACGAAATTATTGCTTCAAGGATAAACTGGTCTGATTTTGAAAATAGATTTGTTAAAAAAACAGAATTGGAAAAACACTTATTAAATCTTAAAGAGTATAGAAATTGTATAAAACATTCTCGTGCCATGAATAATGTCACAAGAAAACAAGGAGAAGCATCTCTTGAGTGGATATACTCACTTCTTAAAAATTAAATCTTTAGGGAGCTCCCGCTCGCATCCCCGCCGTCTCCTCTTTTCCCCACGGCGGGGATATTGCGCGCGAACGGGAGGGTGGGTCAAGCGCATTTGCATTTGAGCCTCGGACATTTCCGCTAGGGCGTCCATGACTAAAGGATGAGCGCCGCCGTTATCTTGCAATACAAAAATCCGAAGCGAAAGCGACACCACATACAGCCGATATGAAAACGAGGAAGGGGGTTGTGCGAGGGCGGACTCCGAAGGCACGCTAAACGAAGCCACAAAGCTCTAAGCAAAGATAAAAGTAATAAAGCACTGAATACTCTAGCAAACCACTGCGAGGAGGAGACCGAAGCTGGGGGAAG
>CAYHHX010000030.1:0-1829 GCA_964356545.1 uncultured Candidatus Saccharibacteria bacterium
ACAGAAACAAATTTTGTATGGTTTTTTTGATTATATGCCTGACAAATCATTTCACATACTCTTTTAGTAGCCCCCATTACAGAAGTTGGATTTACGGCTTTATCTGTAGAAATAAAAATAAATTTTTCCACACCTTGCTTTAAGCTAATATTGGCCAAATTTTCTGTGCCAAAAATATTATTTTTTACAGCCTCATCTGGATTTTCTTCCATCAAGGGAACATGTTTATAAGCAGCCGCATGAAAAACAATTTTTGGCTGAAACCTTTTAAAAATTTCATTTATTTTTTCTTTATCTCTGATATCTGTAATTATCGATTGGATTTTTAAACCAGAAAAATTATTTTCTAATTCTTTTGAAATATTAAAAATACCTGTTTCGTCTTGGTCTAATAATAGAAGTAAACTTGGACTAAATTTTGCTGTCTGTCTTGATAATTCAGATCCAATGGAACCTGCGGCGCCAGTAATTAAAATTACTTTATTTTTTATAAAGTTTTCAATTTGTTTTGTGTTTAAATTAACTTCCTCTCTGCCCAACAAATCCTCAACATCAACATCCTTGAGATTTTTAAAAGAGACTCTGCCATCTATAACTTCGCTTAATGATGGAGCAATTTTAATTTTTTTTAATCCAGCTTTCCTTCCTAATTCAATCGCTTTTTTTACTGTTGCATTTCCAGCCGAAGGAAGCGCCACAATTAGCTCTTTCACTTGATAGTTTGTTATAATTTTTGGAATATCTGAGATTTTTCCCAAAACCTTATAGCCATGAATATTTATCCCTTGCTTCATAGAACTATCATCAATAAAACCAATCGGATAATATGGACTAATTTTAGAAGAAATAATACTTCTTAAAATCTGCTCTCCGGCATCACCTGCTCCAATAATTAAAGTTTTTTCTCTCTTTGACATACGGGCAGAGCCTGTAACATGAAAATAAGCCCTCTTGGAAATACGAATCCCTCCACAAAAAATAAACACTAATAAATAACTTATAAAAAGAATAGACCTCGGGAAATTTTGAAAAGAAGGAAAATATTTTGATATAAAAATGGTAATTCCTAAAAACAAAAAAGAAATTGTAACGGCCTTAAATAAAGATATTACCTCGTTAGTTGAAACATAAGACCACGAAAATGAGTAAAGACCCTGAAAATAAAATATAGGAATTGTAAAAATTACGGCCAAAGCAATTATTCTTGAAATAAATGGAAAATACTGAAGCGGTATTTGACCGTCAAATCTTATTAAAAAAGCAATCAAAACCGAAACAGTTATTAAAAAAATATCTGCTAAAATAAAAAATATCGTTTTAGTTATAATCGTTTTATGAAAAAAAGAAATCATTTTATCGTGTTAATTATCTCTTTTAAATTTTTAACTACTAAATCTATTTCCTTTTCTGCTAAATCATTAAAAAATGGTAAAGCTAATGTCCTCTTGCTTATATTTTCTGCAATAGGAAAATCCCCTTCTTTATACAAAAATTCTTTTTTATAAAAAGGTTGTAAATGTATTGTTTGAAAATAATTACTGCACTGTATTCCTCTTTTTGCCATTTCTTTTATAACTTGATTTCTTTTTTGACCTGCAAAATTTTCAGCCAGCTTTACAACATAAACAAACCAGCTAATTTTGTTTTCTGTTTTAATATAAGGAATTTCTAAACCATCAATCGCTTTTAATTTTTTATTATATAACTCAGCTACTCTTATTCTTTTTTTAAGAATCTCTTTTATCCTTTTCATTTGAGCTATACCTAAAGCACAACTCATTTCATCTAACCTGTAGTTATATCCCAATCTAATATGTTCTAACCATTTT
>CAYHHX010000030.1:1929-5969 GCA_964356545.1 uncultured Candidatus Saccharibacteria bacterium
CCAATCAGCTGGTTGAGAAAACACATCTACTGCTAAAATTGCCTTTGTTTTATTTGTAATTTTTTCTTCAATTTTAGAAATATCAATATTTAGCGTATTTTTATCAATATCAACAAAAACCGGTTTAGCATCTTCATACAAAATACAATTTGCAGAAGCAATAAAAGAGAATGGTGTTGTGATAACCTCGTCTCCTTTGCCAATACCTAAAGCTTTTACTATGAGATGTAAACCGCTTGTTCCACCATTTACTGCCACCGCGTGTTTAACGCCAACAAATTTAGCCATTAATTTTTCAAATTCCAAATATTTTTCGCCCAAACTTAAACGAGAAGTATTTAATACCTCCAATACCGCCATTTTTTCTTTCTCTGTTATATCTGGTTTTGATAAAGGAATTTTATACATGCTATTGATATAATACTATTCCTATTAACACTAACAAAATCTGTAAAAAATAACAGACGGCAAGAGTTTTCTTGGTGGAAAATCCTTTTTGTAAAAGCTTGTCATAAAAATGTGATCTATCACCCAAAAATATTGATTTCCCAGCCACAAGTCTTCTAATATTCGCATACACACCATCAAATATAGGCAAACCAATAATAAGAACCGGTCCTAAAACACTATATATATTGAAAGGCTTTGAAAATAGCATAGCCAAAACCGCCAGAATAAATCCTAAAGAATAAGCGCCGGAATCACCCATAAAAACTTTTGCCGGCGGAAAATTAAATATCAGAAAAGCTAATACAGACCCCAAGAAAATTAATGAGACTAATAAAGCAAAACTATTACCTAAAATGAAACTTAAAAAAGCAAACCCCAACAAAGAAATAAATACTTGCCCGCCAGCAAGTCCATCCATGCCGTCTTGGTAGTTTATAGAATTAATAGAAATAAAAATATAAACAAAGCCCAATAACACAGAAATAGTAAAAACAGGTACAAAATTAAAACCAATTCCAATCATAGATAATATTAAAGAAGGCGTAAATGTGCACACCAATAAAAGAAAAAACTTTAATAATGGTTTTATAGTGGAAATGTGCTTCCATTTTAAATCGTCATAAAAACCAAGTAAAAATACCGGCAACATAGCTAAAAAAATTGCGACTAACTTTTCATCCAGGCTCTGGCCAAATAAAAATATCATCGTAATAGATACTGACAAAAACATTGCAAGACCTCCTAAAAGTGGTATATTTTTTGTATGGATTTTCAAAGCATCACCTTTTGGGGTATCAACCAAAAAATTAGTTTTTTGAGAAACTTTAATAAGAATTGGGATAATAATTATCACCACAAAAAGAGACAGTAAAAATATAAAAAACATATTATTAAAATTTATAATTTATAAATATAGATTCTTGATGATTTACCTTTATGAACCGTTGTATTTTTTAAAAAAGAAAATCTGTTTTTTTCGTAAAAGTTTATTGCAGGCAATAATTCCTCACCAACTAATACTTTAAAAGATTTTATATTTCTTTTTCCCATTTCAAATATAAATTCCGTAAACATTTTACCGGCAATTCCTTGCCCTTGGAATTGATTAGACACAGCCATTGTTAAAAGTTCGGCATGTGGTAATTTTTTTTCTTTGACTGGATAAAATAATGTCTCAAAAATTTTCTTTAAAAATGATACACTAAAAAACTTTTGGGAAATTAAAACCAACGATTGAAAAAAGTATTTTTTAAGGAAATAAGAATATAGTTTGTTGATATCCGTTACGCCAGACATAAAACCAACTACGGTACTTTTCTCCTTGGCAATAATGCAATAACTAGATTCTGACTCAATAATTGCCAAATAAAGATTTTTTAAAAACGCTAATTTTAAGGTGCTTAAAAAACCTTTGTGTATTTCACTTTTATGAATTTGAGCTACTGCCAATGCATCGTTTTTATTTGCTAAACAAAAAATCATTACAGTTTTTTATTTATTAACTCTTTTGTTTTTTTATCCATTTTGCCTAAAAGAATATTTTTATCAAACTCTTTTTCTGCTTTTTTTCTGCCAAGCATTCCCATTTGATTTGCCTTATCTAGATTTGAAATAAGATAAATAATAGCTTCTGCTAATTTTTGATAATCTTTTGGTGGTATTAAAATGCCTGTTAACTCTGGCTCAATTGCTTCTCTGCATCCTCTAACATTAGTAGTAATGACAGGCCTTGCCATAGCCGAAGCCTCCATGACACTATGAGGAAAACCTTCTCTATATGACGGCAACACAAATATATCCATTAAGGGGTAAAGCTCATCAACATCGGTTCTTTCTCCTAAAAATATTACATTTTTTTCTATGCCGAAATTTTTCACAATATTTGGATTAATACTGTCTTTTTTTTGCAAATCCGATGGGCCTACTATCAAAAGTACAGAATTAGGAAATTTTATAATAACACTTTTAAATGCCTCAAAAAGTTCTAAATATCCTTTTTCTTTTACCAGCCTAGCCACAATACCAATCACGGGGACTCCTAAGTTAATTCCAAGATTTTTCTTTTTTTCTTTTATAAATTCCTCAGAAAATCTTATAGTATTAAACTTTACAATATCAATTCCATCTCCTATATATTCTGCTTTAGTATCTTTAATGATATTTTCTTTTTTTGCTGTTTCAAAATCTTCTTTGTTTCTAAAAAATATAAAATCTGAACATTGTGCCGCTATTTTTTCAATAAAAATAAAAAATCTTCTTTTTAAATAAGGCGTCCCCTCATGGAAATAAAAACCAAAAATAGTATTTAAAACAACTGGCACTCTGGCCATTTTAGCTGCCAGTTGACCTAATAGTCCAGGTTTTGGAGTAAAGGTAAATACAACATCAAACTTTTCTTTTTTAAAATAAAAAAACAATTTAAAAAGAGAAATTAAATCTGAAAATGGAGTAAAAGCTTTTCTCTTAATGGTAATTTCTCTTACCATTATTCCTTCTCCTTTAATACTTTCAATCCATTTTCCAGGAGAGCAAACCGCAAAAACTGCATATCCTTTATCTTTAAAAAATCTCAACTCTGAAAGTAAAATAAATTTTAGCGTCATATCGA
Source organism: uncultured Candidatus Saccharibacteria bacterium (assembly GCA_964356545.1). GTDB lineage: Bacteria > Patescibacteriota > Minisyncoccia > Minisyncoccales > Staskawiczbacteraceae > JACPYG01. The sequence continues at coordinate 4,988 of CAYHHX010000030.1, forward strand.
CTGCTACTACAAAACAGATTTTTTTCTTATAGTTTTCCATTTTTCTTACACCATTCAATTGTTTTCAATATGCCTATTTTGATATCCGTTTTATGACTCCAACTAAATTCTTTCTTTATTTTTTTAGTATCCATCGCGCTTCTTATTGTTTCTGTGGCATTAAGGTTTTTATATATGGGCTTAATTTTTGAATTAAGTAATTCTTTTGTTAATTTAAAAATTTTGTTTAAACTAATTTCTTCATTGCTTCCTATGTTATAAATTCCTTTCTTTCCTTTTTCTGTGGCAAGAATAAATGCATCAATTACATCATCAATATATATAAAATCTCTTGTTTGATTTCCATTGCCATAAAGAACAGGTTTTTCTTTTTTAAGAAGTTTTGTGATTATTGATGGAATAATACCGCTTTTCCATTGGCCTGGTCCATAAACATTACTCAACCTTAAAATAACAAAACCTAAATTATTTTTATTACAATAAAGTTCTATATATTTTTCTATTATTAAGTTTGCCAATCCATACAAAGATTCAGGATGAGCTAAATAATCTTCTGGTGTAGGAATCACTTTGGCATTTTCGTAAATTGCTCCGCCGCTAGAAATAAAAATTATTTTTTTAACATTGTTTTCCCGGCAAATATCTAAAATTACTTTTGTCCTATTTAAAATATTCAAATCTTTTATAAATAGCGGATCTGTAATTTGACGCCTTAAATTTATTGCTCCGGCTAAATGATAAACAAAATCTGGCTTTTCTTTCTTGAAAATATCTTTAACCTTATCTAAACTTTCAATATTTGTTTTATAAAGTTTAACCTTAGAATTATTTTTTTTTGAGGCGCTAGTAGAAAAATCATCTATAATAACCGCGCTATGCCCCAGCCTTAAAATCGCTTCTGAAAAATGAGACCCAATGAAACCGGCTCCTCCTATTATTAAAAATTTTTTCATATATTTTTTTGTAATAATTTTCTATATCA
>CAYHHX010000031.1:0-2797 GCA_964356545.1 uncultured Candidatus Saccharibacteria bacterium
CCCCTGCGAAAAGGTGCCACACAACACAAAGAGACACCCAAAATGGTTCTTATTTCTATTGCAACAGAAAAAACTATCAAAAAAAATCCGCCTAAAGCCTAAGCGGATTACATTAATTGTTTTCCTCTTATTTTGAGATAAGCCCTCCTTGGTAGGTTAAACTATAAACATCTTTGTTTTTTTGAAATATTTGCTCCTTACCTGAAAAATATTCTAAACTACCTTGGCCCACATCTTGGTATTTAAGTTCTCTTTTTTCAAATTGACAATTTTTACCAAAACGGCATTCTTGCGATAATTTTAATAATGATTCTTTTAAAAAGGCTAAAATATCTTTTTTAATAATACCACCAAAATAATTCATCACCCATATAGGTCTATTGTTATAATAAACTATTTGGAAACCAGTAAGCATTTTTGAACCTGTAAAATAAATATCTTGATAAAAATAATCTGCTTTTTGATATTCTAATTGCTCAGACCCAGAAAGACGCGGATTTTCAGTTGATTTTGAACCTGTGGCATAAGTATTTTCTCTGGCTTCTGATATAAATTTTTTCAACCCATTTAAATTAATTACTTTATCCTCCGCAAAGCTATTTTTTGCAAAATTAATATTATTTTTAGTTTCAATTGTTTCTAATAAAAAATTACCTAATTCTTTTTTATCTATTAAAAATCTTGTATATTTGTCTTTTTTTTCTATATCTACTGTGGTTTCAAATCTTAATGTTGCTTTGTTGTCTTCTGATTTTTGAAGTTCTGCCGTCTCTGAAAAAATAAAAGATGGTATTATCCAAATATTGCTCACATCTTGCTCGACTTCATCAAAAAAAATAAACATTAAATAAAAATCTTTATCTGGAATAAAACTTTCTTGTAAAATATCTTTTGTAATTGTATATGTTTTGCCAGGACCAATGAAAATATTGACTTGAAAAGATAATTCCCTGCTCGTTGCCTTGTGTAAAGTTGAAAAAGCTCGTCCAATTTTAGAAGAAATTTTTAGTTGCTTTGGAGATATTGGAGGTTTATATTCTCCCTTTTTTTTAACAACTAAATCTACAGACCTGGTGTCTTCTTTTGGTTTAAAAGCTATTAACCTATCTTCTGAGCCTTTTGCGATTAAATCTATAATTAGATTTTCAATATTTTCTTCAATATTTATTCTTTTCATAACAAAAAATACATAGCCGATTAGCTATTAGATATAAAAATTAATTACTTAGAGATGACTATAAGGCTCCGAATTTGGTTTAAATATACTATTATACTTTATATACATGATATCCTTCTCTAACTTTTTCATTTACCTTTGTCCCTACAGAATCTCCCTTTTTTGCAGTCTTTACTTTTTTATGGTCAACTTCCATTGAGTCAACCTCTTGATTAAAATCAGTATCTTCACCGCCAGTAATTCTAATAGTATCTCCTTCTTTTAAAACCCCTGAAAGATCTATAACCGCTACGCTAATATGTGAAAAATAATGAGTAATTTTACCTATTAATTTACCTTCTTCTTTATTCTTTGGCATATTATGATTAACATTTTAAAACAATATCGACCTTTAGCTGATTCTGGCTTGAATTCCGTGCCCCTTTATTCTAACAAAAAATAAACCAAAAAACCATCAGAAAACTTTTCCAATGGTTTTTTGATGAGGGAGATTATAGTTCTTAATATTTGGGGTTCTTTTTTTAAACTAGATTCGGACAATGTGAAACTAGGCATATGCATAAACCTTTTATATTAAGAATTACTCTGTCCTTGAGAATAAATCTCTCACCCCCTCACTTTGTATTCTAAGCCCAAATAAAAAATTGTCAATACTGAAGTCTGGATAACAATATTATTTAACCCTTGAAACTCTTGTAAAACCAGAACATTCTACAATTTCTATTCCTTGCTTTTCTAGCTCATCCATAAATAAATTTACTCCCAACGAATCAGAAGAAATGTGACCGGCAATAATAATATTAATATGGGCTAATTCTGCTTCTTTTTTGTGCTCTTCTGAGATATGCATACCAATAACTGTTCCAATACCAGCATTGGCTATTTTGTCGTAAAGTTTTGGAGAGCCCTCCGTTCCGCCTGTAATTTCGGATAAAGCAATTTTACCACATCTATTTTCCAGAGAACCAACAAAGACTTTCGGCCCTACTCCAATTTTAGTGGCTATTTTATACTCTGGTATTTCTTTTAATATATTTATTACATCAGCAACTTTTTCTATTTCTTTGTTTTCAATTAAATCTTTTAAAAACTTAGCAGCCAAGTTATCGCAGGGGGTATGAGAATTCATTAAATTAAAATTTAAAAGCTTGGCTGCGTCAACTGTCCTTTGGTGGTTAGCAGAATTTACTCCTCTGGCTACCTCTGAAATTCTTTCACGCATTAACCCTTCTGATATATTAATTGGCACGCCATAATATTTTAAAACATCACATTGCAAACTCATTACATCTGCTAATTGAGCCAAGCCCTTTCCTATTGGATGGTGGGCAATAACAAGATCTATATTGCCTAGTTCTTTTGCTATTAAAATTTCTTCTGGCCCAATATCAATACCAACTAAAACTCTTTTTATTTCTTTATCTTCGGCTATATTGCAAATTATTGAATCTAAATAAGGATTTTCCAATTCTTCTCTATCGAACTCATCTTGTTCTGGTAAAGATAATTTTTGAAATTTTTTCTTTTTGTTATCTAAAAACTTTTGAACACCGTCTCGGCCCCGAAAATCCGACGACATCCCCATTTGTATAGATAAATTTTGAATATCTTGAATTTTCA
>CAYHHX010000031.1:2897-5939 GCA_964356545.1 uncultured Candidatus Saccharibacteria bacterium
TGGCTGACCTAAAATTTTATTATACATATTCGCTATTGCTTCCTCTTGTTGCTTTTGATCCAAAAGCTGGCGTCGTATGCGACCCTTTTCTGAACGAATAAATTTTCTTGTAGAATTTGGTAATTTTTTAAAATTAGTTTTCATAATTCTTTCTTAAAAAAACAGAAAGCCTAAGCTTCTCTGTATTTAATATTCTATCCTCAAATAAGCTAAAAGTCAAATTACTTATCTATTTTTATTAATTCTTCGCGGGCGACTTGGCAATCATCCCAAGGAATCTTTTGGTTATTTTCAATACACATCCATGGCTCTGACCCTTTGCCCGTTATAATAACTGTATCGTATGGACTCGCCAATTTTAAGGCTCTCTTAATTGCCTCTCTTCTATCTAATACTTTTTGGGCTTTCCCATTAGCTCCCTCTGCCACATCTTCAATTATTTTCATTGGGTCTTCTTCATATGGGTCTTCATTAGTAATAATAACTTCTCTACAGTAATCTTTTGCTATTTTGCCTAATACCGGCCTCTTCCATTTATCGCGCCCACCTCCACAAGACCCCAAAACGCAAATTAGGGGCTTGGCTCTCAAACTTTTATAAACACTTTCAAGTTGTTCTGGAGTATGCGCATAATCAACAATAATAGTAAAAGGTTTTTTGACTACCACTTCCATTCGGCCAGCAATACCTTTCACTTGCTCTAAGGCTCGCTTACAAATATCTAAAGAAACTCCCTCTGATAAGCCAACACAAACAGCGGCCAGTGCGTTATAAACATTGAACCTGCCTAAAATATTTAGGTTAAATTCGGCGCCATTAATAGAAAACTTTAAACCATTATCTAATTCTAATATATTATCCGCAAAAATAGTTTTAAAGTTAGAATCTGGCAATCGCAAATCAAAACCCTTAAAGCCGTATCCCCATTTTTCTTTTGCAATAATATTTAAAAAATAATCTGAATTCAAATCGTCTAAATTAATAATATGTGTATTTTTTACGGCCTTAAATAATTTTAATTTGGCTGTTCTATAATTTTCAAAACCGCCATGCGCTTCAATATGTTCAGGGGTTAAATTGGTGAAAACAGCTGTTTTAAAATTTATAAACCTATGACGATGTTGCATAATCCCTTGTGAAGTAACTTCCAAAACAACATATTTACATTGCGACTTTTTCGCCTGCTTTAAAAACTTTTGAAGCTTAAAACAACCAGGCATTGTCATTTTTAATTCATTTTTCCATTCGTTCTCTCCAATTTTAAACCTAATCGAAGAAACTGATGCCACTTTTTGACCAGATTCTTCTAAAATCTTTGTTATAAAATCTACCGTGGTAGATTTTCCGCTGGTTCCAGTAACTCCAATAACAATCAAATCTTTTGAAGGAAACCAAAATAAAATAGCCGACAATAAAGCCATTTTATAATGATATATTTTTAATAAAATCGGGGGGATAAGCTTTGTAATGTATGCCTTAATTGTCATTGACTTTAATTTAACATATTACCAAGATAAAAAAAGACACCAAAAATTGTGCGTCTTTTTAAACAAAAATAAATTTATTTTATAATTAATGCTTCCTCAATTTTATGCATTCTTTCTTCTAACTTTTGTATTTTATCATTCTGTTGTTTTATCAAAATATTCTCTATCCTATCAAATCTTTTATCCATAGCATCAAATCCATTTTTTACCATTACTGCAAGTTCATCTATTGTTATGTTGCCGTTTTCCATGTTTCTAATTTAATTTAATTTTTTGTTACTTTCTTCTTTTATTAACTTATTTTTCTTTAAAAACTTTACAACGGGGAAACCACAATCTTGGCATAATTCTGCTTTTGACCAGTACCCAAACCCAGCTGTTATCGGCCTTTCCTTAATTTCTTTTTTACATAAATCACATTTTATAATCATCATATGGCTTCATTTTATCACTATCAATTCCACTGTCAAATCTTGTTTTTATGAGACAAAAAAACTTCACATGGAACACACTTTTTCTGAATTAACCAACAATAAATTTATTTTTTAATCTTTTATTCGCCAATTGATTTCAAAAGAAACAGAATGTTTATATGGAACATTCCATTTGGAAAATCTAAAACAGAAGATTTGAAATTTATTATCAGCAACTTTCCTAAAACCAAATCTATTTAGAGTAAGCTCAATATCTATAACCATATTTAAAAAAATAAGTAAGTCCCGATTGCTTTTTGATTATACTAAGGTTAAGCAAGAACCGTTCTTACTTACCTCTTGCTTACCTTTACTTACCACGCCACATACTTTCTTGCCCTGAGTGGAGCCAGAGAGTTTTGAGCTAAATCAGACATTTTTAATAAGAAATTCTAATATCTCAGAATTTCTAATAAGAATAGTTCTATTAGTTGTAAATGTTAAACCTTTATTGGGACTATTTTCAAACCCGAGATATATTCTTTCTACGCCTCTTTTTTGTAATTCTCTTACGGCTGGTTGTAAATCAGAATCAGAGCTCCCTATAACAGCAGTTTTTAGTTTTTTATCACAAGACAAAGTAACCATATCTATAGAGATTTTAACATCAACACCTTTTTCCCTAAAGGTTAGTGTTTCGTGGCCCTTAATACATTTTTCCATATGACCCCTAACTCTCCCAGTGATAGTAACTTTAAATCCTTGCTTTTCTAAATTATTTTTTAATAACCTTTGTTTTTCTATAAGTTCTTTTGACTTTTGAACAGTTTCTGGATGTTCTAATAATTTACCTAAATAAAATACCGAATCATCCACCTTTACTCCCGATAATACCTTGTCAATAAGACCTCTAAAGTTATAAACAGAAAAATCAATATCTTTTTTTACAAAACTAAGTTTATCCAAAAAATTACGACCGTCTATAAAAAGAATAGTTTTCATAAAGAGAAACCCCAGCGGACCTTGCGGCTGGCTGGGGCGTTTATGCTTTAATACTATCAAATTATCCGCCCCTGTCAATACCTAGCGATCGACACATATTTTCTTGCCATGAACGGAGCCGAATGGTTTTGAATTAAATC
>CAYHHX010000032.1:0-5635 GCA_964356545.1 uncultured Candidatus Saccharibacteria bacterium
AGCCCACGAGGCCGACAAAACTTTTGATATTTTAATGGGCGAAGAAGTAGAGCCAAGAAAAAAGTTTATCCAAACTCATGCTAAGTCAGTAAAGAATTTGGATATCTAGTTGATAATGAAAAGGCAGTGGATTATTGATAAGTTAAATTATTTTAAGTTTACAAAAGACAAAGTATTTTTGAATACTAGTAAAAGGGAATATTTACAATATAAAGAAAGAGCGAAATTATTAGTGGAAAATAGGATAAACCACTATAATAAATTTTATAACTTTAAAATCAACAAAATAACTATAAAAAACCAAAAAAGCAGATGGGGAAGTTGCAGTAAAAAAGAAAACTTAAATTTTAATTATAAAATAGCTTTATTGCCACAGAACTTAGCTGATTATGTGATAGTGCACGAATTGTGCCATTTGGGAGAATTTAACCACTCCAAAAAATTTTGGAAATTAGTTTCATTGACTATTACAAACTATAAACAATTAAAAAAGAAGTTTAAATAATAAAAAATTATGTTTGAAAACTTAAAAAATTTGCAAAAGTTAAAGCAGATGCAAGATGATTTTAAGAAAGAGAAGTTGACTGTTGAGAAAAGGGGAGTGACGGTTGTAATGAACGGCAATTTTGAAGTTGAGGATGTGAAATTAAATTCGGAGTTGAATTTAGAAGACCAGCAAGATGCCTTGAAAGAAGCGCTAAATGAAGCAAGGGAAAATATACAGAAAACTTTGGCAAAAAGCTTAATGAGTTCTGGCCTTGGTTTTTAAATTGTTTAGATATCTGGGCGGAAATAAGAATATTTTTCAATTCGGGCTGACCGTGGGTTTGGCGGACGTTGAAAAATATACTTATTTCCGCCCTATTTATTATCTTAATTACAAAGCCTCTAAAGGGCTTTATTTGTTTGACAAGTTAGTGTTTTTGGTGTACAATTAACTTATATATGATAAATACAAAAACAGAGCACTCTTTAAGTGATAGTCCAGAACATGGTTTTGGCGGTCTTGGCATAGCTCCAAAAATGCTTGAGGTATTAGCTCAATTAAATTTTAAAATTCCAACGCCTATTCAGAGAAAAGCAATTCCCATAGCTATAGAAGGAAAAGATATTGTTGGTATTGCTCAAACAGGCACTGGTAAAACTCTTGCATTGGGTATTCCAATGATTCAGCGTATTTTGCAGGCAAGCAGGGGTAAGGGGCTTATTATTTTACCAACACGCGAACTTGCCCTTCAAAGCAATGAAATGCTGCAAAAAATAGGGCGTCCTTTTGGCTTGAAAACTGCCGTGTTAATTGGCGGAAGCTCAATGTGGCAACAAGTGCAAGCTATTAGAAATAGGCCCCACATTGTAATTGGCACCCCCGGAAGAGTTATTGACCATTTACAACAAAAAACATTGAGTTTTCATGATGTTATTGTTTTGGTTTTAGATGAGGCTGACTGTATGTTTGATATGGGTTTTGCTCTGCAAATAAAACAGATATTACAAGCCACATCAAAAGACCGTCAAACTATGCTTTTTTCGGCAACAATGCCAGATAATATTGTTAAAATTGCCACTGGCCATATGAAGCTTCCAGTAAGAGTGGAAATAGCTCGCCAAGGAACTGCGGCTGAAAAAGTTGAACACGAACTTTTTATTGTTAAAAAAGACCAAAAAAATAGGCTTTTAGATAAATTACTTTTAGAATACAAGGGGAGCGTTTTGGTTTTTTGCCGCACTAAGTTTGGCGCAAAAAAGATATGCCATGATATTAGAAATATGGGAATATCTACAGCCGAAATACATTCTAACAGATCACTTGCTCAAAGAAGAGAGGCCTTAGATGGTTTTAAGGTAGGAAAATACAGAGTGCTTGTTGCAACTGATATTGCTTCTCGCGGTATAGATGTAAAAGGTATTGAGCTAGTTATCAACTACGACCTTCCAGAATCGGCTGGTGACTACGTGCACAGAATAGGGCGCACAGGCAGAGCTGGTATGGCAGGCCGTGCCATTTCTTTTGTGATGTTAGAACAGAGAAATAAAATTAGAGAGATAGAAAGATTAATTCAATCTATGCTTAAGATTTCACAGTTGCCAGAATTGCCGGTTTCACGCGTTGCTCCACTAGGGCAAGAAAATCATAAAGCAAAAAATTATTTTAAAAAAAATACGAGAAAGTTTTACGGACATAGGTAGTTTTGTGATATAATACCATAAAGGTCTAATTTCTTGACTTATTGGTTTACCTCGGCTAATATATACACAGATGGCCGAGAGGCCATTTTTAAAACCAAAAATTATAGAAATTACTAAGGCAATTTAATTATGAAAATTATAGAAAAAGTTAAACATTTTTTAAAAGAAGTTTATGTTGAGTTAAAAAAAGTAAGTTGGCTTTCAAATAAAGAAGTTTTGCGATATACGATAATTATAGTTGTAGTTATTATAATTGTATCTGCTTTTTTGGGTAGTTTGGATTATTTTTTTGCAGAACTCTTAAAAAAGTTTTTAGTCAAATAAACTTTTAAAAAATAAAGGTTATGCCAAAACAAGTAATAGAACGAGAAAAAAATTGGTATGTAATACATACTTATTCTGGATATGAAGATGCAGTTGCTAAAAACCTTAAACAAAGGATTGACAGTTTAGGCATGGAAGATAAAATTTTTAATGTTATTGTTCCTAAGGAAAAAAAGATAAAAATTAAAAACGGAAAAAGAAAAACAGTTGAGGAAAAAATTTATCCTGGCTATGTATTGGTAGAAATGATAGTAGACGATGCTTCGTGGTATGTGGTTAGAAATACTCCAAGAGTAACAGGATTTTTAGGAGCTGAAACTACTCCAATTCCAGTATCAAAACATGATATTGATGATTTAATGAAAAGAATGGAAGTTGGCACAGAACCACAATTTACAATAGATGTTGAGATTGGGGTTAATGTCAAAATTATAGATGGACCATTTAAGGGTTTTGAAGGAAGAGTTTCAGAAGTAGATCAAGAAAGGGGCAAGATTAAGGTGTTGATTAATATGTTTGGAAGAGATACGCCAGTGGAGCTTGATTCGTTACAAATTAAGAAAGTATAATAAATCGGAAATAAAAGATATTTTTCAACGTCCGCCAAACCCACGGCCAGTCCGAATCGAAAAATATATTTTATTTCCTCTTAAAACTATGGCAAAACAAATAAAAGCAGTAGTAAAAATACAAATTTCAGCAGGTAAGGCAACTCCGGCTCCTCCAATTGGTCCGGCTTTGGCTCAACACGGATTAAATATAGCAGAATTCTGTCAGAAATTTAATGAGGCGACAAAGGAGATGATGGGTTATGTTATTCCAGCTGAAGTAACTATATATGTTGATAGAACATATATTTTTAAGCTTAAAACACCTTTAGCTTCAGAATTATTAAAGAAGGCGGCTAATATTGAAAAGGGTTCAGGTCAGCCAAATAAAAAGAAAGTAGGGATTATAACAAAATCTCAACTAAAAGAAATTGCCGAAAAAAAATTAGAAGATTTAAACACTAAAGACATTGAGCAGGCAATGAAAATAATTGCCGGAACAGCAAAAAATATGGGTATTGAAATAAAAGATTAGCTTTCGCTAATCTTTTATTTCAATGATGCACCCATATTTTTTAAAAAGGGGGTCGGGGAAATTGGGTATTTCCCCGTGTAGGAAATTATTCAAAACCGAGGGTTTTGAAAGAGCGAAGCGACAAAAAGATGGGGATAGAAATTAAAGACTAAAAATAAAAAACCATTCCTTGTAGGAGTGGTTTTTTATTTGCACTTATAAAATAGCAGTGATAGAATGATTAAATATTTAATCATTTTTTATTTTGTAAAATATGGAAGAGACAAAAGAAAAATATACAAGGCCTTCTTGGGATGAATATTTTTTAGGTTTATTAGAGCCGTTGGGTAGAAGGGGAACTTGCGACAGGGGTAGGAGCGGGTCTGTGATTGTGAGTTTGGAAAATACTATTTTAGCCACTGGCTACGCAGGAGCTCCTCCAGGTCAGCCACATTGTGACGAAGTAGGGCATTTAATAAAAACATTAACCCATGAAGATGGACATCAATCTCAGCACTGTATGAGAACTTTACATGCAGAAGAAAATGCTATTTTACAGTGTGCTAGGGATGGTATAAAACTCCAAAGTGGAACTATTTATTGCAAAATGACTCCTTGTTATAATTGTGCGATGAGAATAGTGAGAGTAGGTATAAAAAGGGTTGTAGCGCAAAAAAGATATCATTCAGATGAGCAGTCAATGGATTTATTTAAAAAAGCCGGTGTGGAAGTTTTTGTTGTTGATAATTCAGTAGAGGAATATAAGCACCAATAATATGCAATATGATGAAAAAACAGTAAAAATAAAGAGATTTGATAAAAAAATCCCTTTGCCAGAGTACAAGACAAAAGGAGCTGCGGCATTTGATTTGTGCGCGCGCGATAATATGGAGATTCCCCCCAAAGATTTTAAATATGTTCCACTAAATGTTGCCATTGAAACTCCGCCAGGATATTTTTTGATGTTAGTGGCGCGTAGTTCAACTCATAAAAAAGGATTATGGATGGCAAATGGTATTGGTATTGGCGACTCGGATTTTTCGGGTGATAATGATGAATATAATGCCGTATATTATAATTTTACCGATAAACCGGTACTTATTGAAAAAGGCGAACGTATTGCTCAGGGTTTAATTTTAAAACGCTTGACTTGTTTGAATAATTATAATAGAATAACAGACATACAAAATAATACTCGAGGCGGTTGGGGCACAACGGGTAAAAAATAAATCATGATTAAGCATAATTATCCAGGGAAGTTTATTGTTATAGAGGGATTAGACGGATCTGGCAAAAGCGCTCAAATTGAACTTTTGGTAAATTTTTTAGAAGAAATAGGCAGGAAAGTTATTTTGACAAAAGAGCCAACAATAGATTCAGAAGCTGGTAAAAAAATTAAGCAAGTTTTGATAGGAGAGGTAAAAATTGAACCATTAGAATTACAAAGTTTGTATGTACAAGACAGAAAAGAACACTTGGAAAAGAAAGTAATTCCAGCTTTGAAAGAAGGTAAGTTTGTGGTTTCGAGTCGCTACGCTTTTTCAACTTTTGCTTATGGCGCTTCTGATGGCTTAGATATGGATTTGTTAATTAAAATGAATGAACAATTTTTGTTGCCAGATTTAACTATTATAATTGATGTTTTACCAGAATCTTGTATTCTGAGAATAGAAAGCAGAGGAGAGCCGAAAGAACTTTTTGAGAAAAAAGAAAAACTTACAAAAGTGAATGAGTTTTATAAAAAAATGCCAGAAATGTTTGAAAATGTTATTATAATAAATGGCGAAAGAACAATTCCAGAAGTTTTTGAAGAAATGAAAAAAATACTAAATAAATTTAATTTTATAGAGCAGAAATAAGTATATTTTTCAATTCGGGCTGGCCGTGGGTTTGGCGGACGTTGAAAAATATACTTATTTCTGTGTAATTATGAAACAATATTTAGATGTTTTAAAAAAAATAATAGACGAGGGGATTGATAGGCCCGACAGAACAGGAGTTGGTTCAAGGGCGGTTTTTGGAATTCCTATGCGTTTTAAAATGGCAGACGGGTTTCCGGCGG
>CAYHHX010000033.1:0-1093 GCA_964356545.1 uncultured Candidatus Saccharibacteria bacterium
CTAAAATTAAATTTTCTCTAAAAGTTTTTTTTTGAGGCACCACCATAAACTCCTGCATATCTAAATTATTTATTGCGCCTCCAGCGGTCGGCGTCCTGCGGACATGAGCCCCACCTTCTAAAATATTAAAACTTGCTAATGGTATTTTTAGCGGCTCTACAATACCGGCTAAAATAGCGATGTGTTTGTATAAAGGAATTTTTTGGGCGTCAGCTCCGGCTCGGCAAACAGCCATTGAAACCGCTAAAATTGCATTAGCTCCCAATTTTGATTTATTTTCGGTTCCATCAAGTTCTATTAAAAACTTATCAATTTTTATCTGCTCGGTTACATCCTGATTTTTTAATTTTAAAGCAATAATTTTATTTACATTTTCTATCGCATTAAAAACCCCTTTGCCGTCTTTATCTCTCAATTCCAACGCTTCGTTTTTACCCGTGGAAGCTCCAGACGGAACAGACGCAAAAAAACTCTTTTTCTCTGTTTCTAACTCAACTTCAATAGTTGGATTCCCCCTTGAATCTTTAATTTCTCGAGCGTTAATATTTTTTATCTTACTCATCGTCTAATGACTATTCTTTTTTATATACTCAAAAGCCGACAATGCCGCCGTAGCTCCTTGGCCAGAAGCCATCACAATTTGTTTGTATTTACTTACATTGCAATCTCCGGCAGAAAAAAGACCTGGAGTTTTTGTTTCTAAAGTTTTGGGATCAAAAATTATTTCATCTTTCTCGTTTAAATCAACTAAATCTTTTACGAACAAAGTTGAAGGCGTATATCCAATTTCAATAAAAACACCATTTACTTGTAAAGTGTTTTCTTTTTTATTTATCAAATCCTCATAAGTAATTGAATTTACAAAAACTTTTCCATCAATTTTTAAAATTTTTGCATTTGTTATAACTTCAATATTTTTATTTTTAAAAACCAATTCTTGATTTTCCTTATCTGCTTTAACTTGGTCGGCATATTCTAAAATATAAATCTTCTTTACATAATTTGATAAAAATAATGCCGATTCAAAGCCATTATTCCCTCCACCCACAACAGCAACTATTTTCCCTTCAAATACAGGTCCATCGCACAAAGA
>CAYHHX010000033.1:1193-5583 GCA_964356545.1 uncultured Candidatus Saccharibacteria bacterium
TCTGAAAGCATTTTATCAAAAACTTCAGCTAAAATTATTTCACCTTTTTCTGAAGGAACGGCTCTCTTGAGATAATCAAAAACCTCTGGCGTTAAAATATATTTTCCCACAATCGCTAAATTTGAAGGAACATTTTTGGGACCTGGCTTTTCTATTATTTTTTTTATTTTAAAAAGATTATTAGCTATCTTTTCGACAGCAACTACGCCATAGGCATGTAGTTTTTCTTGAGGTAATGATTTTAAAGCAACAACTGGAGAACCGCAAGTTTTAAATATATTTATTAATTGCAGTAGAGCAGGTTCCTCTGAGTCAATAATATCGTCTCCAAAAGAAACAGCCACTGGTTCTTTACTGGCGCTTTTTGCCGCTTGCAATATGGCATGACCATCGCCATTTGGATTTTTTTGAACAACAAAAGAAAAAGAAATACCTTCAAAAATCTTTTCGAAATCTTTGAGTTCCTTTAAAAGTTGTTCTTTTTTCATCTTTACCAAAGTCTTTTCTAGATCTAAATCTTTTTTTAAATAACTTAAAATTGTTTTTTCTTTTTTATTTACAACAAAAACTATTTCTGTGATACCAGAACGCTTAACCTCTTCTATGATATATTGAATAGCCGGTTTATCAACCAAAGGAAGAAACTCTTTCGGCACTATTTTTGAAAGAGGTAAAAATCTTGTACCAAGCCCTGCTATAGGTATAATAGCCCTTTTAACTTCTAATTCTTTTTCCATAATACAAATAATAATTTATGATTTAAATTTTACTCTCCTTAAAAAAGCGGGCACTTCCCACTCCTCTTCCTGCAAAAGCCTTTTATCTTGTTCTAATGCTTCAGCTTTTTGAATTTCTAAAGCATTTCTTCTTATGTTTTTTTTATTTTTGATATTAGCTGGTTCTGTAATGCTTAACTTGTTAAATGTCTCTACTGCAATATGGTCTTTATTGAAAATAGGGACAAGATTACCATCGGGTAATATATTTTTAGATAATTTTTGAGTAACTTTTGCTTTTTTAACTTTTTGTCTTTTTTTGACGATAACTTCTGTATTTATTTTAATGACTTCTTTTATTGGTTCTACTATTTTTGAGGGTCCTGTTATTAAAATAGTTGTTTTAATTTTATTTTTTGCTTTTATATCTTTTGAAATCCCGAAGATTATTTTTGCTTTTGGATTCAATTCAGCAATAGATTTACTTATTTTTTCCACTTCAAACATATTTAAATTAATTCCTCCAGAAATATTAAATAAAATCTTTTCTGCTATGAAATTGTTATTTTGATATAAAGGATTTACAAGAATTTTTTCGATTGTTTCTTTAACCTTATTTTTACCGAAAGCATGCACTGTGTTTAAAAAAGCAGAATTTCCATTGCCACTTAAAATTGTGCGAAAATCGGCAAAATCAATATTTATTAATCCTGGGTTATAAATTAAATCAATTAGGCTCTCCAAAGATTCAATTAGGTTTTTATTAACAGTAGAAAATGCATTTGTTATAGAGGTATTAGTATCAATAATTTTAAAAATTCTTTCATTTGGAATAGTAATTGAAACATTTAAAGAACTCTTTAGTTCTTTTAAAGCTTTCTGAGCTATTTTTGACTTATTTTTCCCCTCAAATTTGAATGGAAGCGTAAATATACCAAGTGTTATTCCACCAAAAGATTTTGCAGCTTCCGCAAAAACTTTAGTAGCTCCAGAACCCAATCCTCCACCCAGTGAAGCAATTAAAATTACAATATCTTGATCTTTAAAAAGATCTGTAATTCTTCCTTTCTCAGACTCTGCTGCTATTTTAGCTATTTCTGGATTTACTCCAGTACCCAACCCATGGGTAAATTTTTCGCCGAACCAGAAATATTTAATACCTGCTTTCTTCTTTAAAGCCCTAATATCTGTGTCTGCAATAACAAAAGTTGCCTTGTTTAACGACCTGCCGATTTCAGAAACAATGGACCCGCCGCCTCCGCCAATTCCAACCACTTTAATTTTAGCTTTAAATAAATTTTCAATAGGAAAGATTGATATATTTTCTTTTTTAATAATTTTATGTTTAACAGATTTTATTACTCTTATTTTTTTAGTCTCGCTTGTTAGAAAATTATTCTTTTTTCTTACAATAATTCTTGTTTTTTTATAAATCTTCTTTTTAGAATTAATAGTATTTTTTACTGATTTTTTAATTATTTTTTCTTTGCCCATCCGTAGCTTTGCACGAAAAAGGGTTATTTTTTGTTTTTTTATTGTCTTTTTAAGCTTTATTTTAGAAAGCTTGGAGAGATGATTTTTTTTAACTAAAACTTTCTTAGGCACTTTTGCCTTTTTAACTTTTTTATTTACTGCTTTTTTAATTTTTAATTTCAATCCCTTTTTAGGCCTCTTGATTATCATTAGATTAAGTGTACTTACAGTTAAAAAAAAATCAAGGATTTTATCTCAACAATCTATTGTATTATTTATTTAATAGTTATTGCCTCGCCTTCTCCGACTAATATAATTTTTTTATCAAAAACAAACAAAGCCTGTTCGTCTGTTAAAATGCGGAGTTTCTTTTTAACTCTTTTAGGTTTTTGTTTTATCATTTCCTCATCTTCTAGCTTATAGTGTACAAATATATTTGATTTAATAAGTTTTAAACCCTTTAAACTCATTAGCTTAACTACTTTTTCATCTGGATTACTTCCCCAACTGGCAGTTTCAATTGTTTTGCCAGCAACAACAGAACCAGCCGAAACTCCTATATAAATAATACCTCTTTTAAGTAATTTTTTGATTATTTTATTAAAACCGCTTTTACGCATTTGTAAAAGTAAATAAAAAGTATTACCTCCTTGAACATAAATAACATCTACAACTTGTAATATTTTCATCAATTGTTTTTTATTCTTACCTTCAATATCAATATCTTCCACATTAAAACCCGCTTCTTGCATGAGCTCTTTATCTTTGTCTACATAAGCAGTATCTTTTTCGGCTTTTGAAGCTGTAATAATATGAGCAACTCTCACTTTATCTGGCGGTTTTGAAAGCACCGATAATATTTCTTCTTTAGTTCCTGCCATTCCAGACGAAGTTAAGAGTAATATTTTTGGCTTTCTGCCTTTTATCATTTCATTAATAAAACCAATAAACACGCCACAAGCTATAATAAATAATAAAAAAGCAACTAATCCCACGATAACTAAGCCGAATGGCGTAAGAAAAAATTCCAAAATAGAAGTTTTGAAAAACTCCACTTTTAATAATGGCCACACCCAATATATATTTAAGATTTCCATTGGGCTAAATCTTTTTTCTCTACCAATGGCTAAAACATACTTGCCTTTGTTCTCATAACTAAAAACAGTAATTTTGTAATCACCAGCAGGCAGAGTTTTTTCAAATTCTGGGCCCTTAAAATAATAATCTCGGCTGAATGGCTCATAGAATTCTTGCCATAAAAAATCTGTCTGTCCGTCAATAAAAGCGACTTCTTCATCTTCAGCTTGGCCTGAGTTTGCTAAAGAGTCTTTTTTTAAAAATACTTTTGCTGAATATCTTCCGTTAGAATTTGAATTGACCGGAACTAAAAGGTTGATATAGAAATTAAAATTTGCATCAGAACGAATCAAATAATTTCTGGGACTCCCTCCAAGTTCGTCATAAAATATCTGAAAAGTTTCAGGTTCTTTTACTTGTATATCATTTGATTGATTATAAATGATTCTTGGTAAATAGGCAGAAACTTCTTGAGTAAATCCCAAAAACAAACAAATCGAAAAAAGGAACAAGTTCCTCGCAAGCGAGTTTAAAAATAATTTCTTGATAACCATAGACTTGTTGCTTAATAATTTTTGCAACAATGATAACAAAAACACGGCCGAGAATTCGCGCTTATCCTTTTTTACCTTTATTTTTATTTCTTACATTAGTGTGCTCTAATCTTGCGGCATTACCCCAAAATCTATTAACAGCTTTTGTCCTTAAAGGATTATAGCCGATTTTACTTTTTTGCGTATTTTTAGAAATATATTTTTTCATATTTTTTTTATCTACAATCTTGCGGACAATCTAACTTAGTTTCAGCGCAAATACAGTTTAGATTATCCTCACAAACAATATTAGCTGGCTGACAGACACCATCGCCACATTTATCTGAGCAAATAGTTAAAGATTCTTGAGGCTTTAATTGCACTTGTGGCATATTATTTGGCTGATTTTGATTTGGCTGATTTTCAATTGGAGTTATTACCTGTTCTCTTGGATCTTCTATTTTCATTTCCACTTCGTTATTTTCTAATGTTTGCTCTAAATCTTTTGAATATTTATAAGTGAAAAAGGCAGCAATTAAAACTATAATTAAAATAACGCCCACAATTACTAAAACTTTTTTATCTATTTTT
>CAYHHX010000034.1:0-5259 GCA_964356545.1 uncultured Candidatus Saccharibacteria bacterium
TTTTGTCGGCATATAAAATTATGTGGCCCAAAGGGTGCCTTGCAGCCCTACCCATGGTTTGTATTAGGGTTGTTTTGTTTCTCAAAAAGCCTTCTTTATCTGCGTCTAATATAGCTACTAAAGATACCTCGGGTAAATCTAACCCCTCTCTTAAAAGATTGATTCCAACTAAAACATCATATTTACCTTGTCTAAAACTTTTTAAAATTTCTGGTCTCTCCATTGTTTTAATTTCTGAATGCAGGTATTGTGTTTTAATTCCTTTTTCAACTAAATAATCAGTAATTTCTTCAGATAATTTTTTAGTCAAAGTTATAACTAATGTTCTTTGATTTTTTTCAATTCTTTTTTCTATTTCTTTTATTAAATCTTTAATTTGATTATCAGTCTTTTTTATTTCTATTGAGGGCTCTAGTAAACCAGTGGGTCTTATTAGTTGTTCTATAATGTTTTTACCCGATTTTTTTATTTCATATTCGGCGGGAGTAGCCGACACGTAAATTACCTGCTTGACTCTTTCTTCAAACTCTAAAAATTTTAATGGTCTATTATCTACTGCCGAGGGAAGCCTAAATCCAAAATCAATGAGGGTTTCTTTTCTAGCCCTGTCTTGTACCGACATAGCTCTTATTTGTGAAATTGAAATGTGAGATTCATCAATAAATGTTAAAAATCCATCGGGGTTAAAATACCCGAAATAATCAACAAGAGAAAAAGGAGCCTGGCCAGGCTTTCTAAATTCAAGCTGGCTTGAATAGTTTTCTATACCATGGCAATATCCTACTTCTTTTAACATTTCTAAGTCATAGTTAGTTTTTTGCTCTAACCTTTCTGATTCTAATATCTTTTTTTGTTTTTTAAGTTCTTTTAATCTATTGTAAAGCTCTGTTTTAATATTTTCTATGGCAATATTTATTTTGTCTTGTGGCGCTACCCAAAAGCTGGCAGGAAATAGTTTATAATCTTTTAAAATAGTTTTTTTATGTAAATTAAAATCGCTGGGCACTAAGGAAATATTACTTATTTTTTCTCCCAAAAACTGTATTTTTAAAATATTTTCTCCAGTAACTAAATATATGTCTATAATATCTCCTCTCGCCCTAAAACTGCCCGGTAAAGGGGCAATATCATTTCTTTTATACTGTAAATTAGTTAGATGCAAAAAGAAATCTCTGCGTTTTATTTTTTGGCCTACTTTTATATCTAAGGAAACATTTTTATAATTTTCAGGAGAACCAATGTTATATATACAAGAAACAGAGGCAATCACAATTACATCACGGCGTGACAGCACATCTTGAGCGGCCGAGTGTCTTAATCTATCAATTTCTTCGTTTATTTTTGCATCCTTTTCTATATATGTATCTGACTGCACTATATATGCTTCTGGTTGATAGTAGTCGTAATATGAAACAAAATAATGAATAGCGTTATCGGGGAAAAATTCCTTAAATTCTTGATAAAGCTGGGCCGCCAGTGTTTTATTGGGAGAAATAATCAGAGTTGGTTTTTGTATTTTTTGGATTACAGACGCCATTGTAAAAGTTTTACCGCTCCCGGTTACGCCTAAGAGCACCTGATGATTTTTATCAGATTTTAAATTTTGAATCAGTTGTTTTATCGCCTGAGGCTGGTCTCCTTTCGGTTTAAACTTGGAAATTAGCTTAAAATGCATTATGATTATAATATGATATCATATTTATCAGGCAAAATTATTCTCAAAAAAGATAAGTTCATTATATTAGAAGTCAATAATATTGGCTACAAGGTTTTTGTATCTCGCGCGACTTTTTATAGGCTACCAGAAATTGGGGAAAATCTCAAATTATTTTGTTTTCAAAATGTTAAAGAAGAGGCGCTAGACCTTTACGGATTTTTTACTTATGATGAGTTAGACTTTTTTGAAACATTAACCGATATTAGGGGCGTGGGACCCAAAGCAGCTTTAGAAATTTCTGCCTTAGGTTCTTTAGAAAAAATTAAAGACAGAATTTTAATGCAGGACGAAAAAATATTTGAAGGAATTCCCGGTATTGGTTCTAAAAAAGCAATGACTATTATTTTAGAGCTTACTGGAAAAATAAAAATGCTTAGTGGTTCAAAATCCAAAGGACCGGCCGATGAAGCAGAAGACGCTTTATTGCAACTTGGTTTTTCGCGTTCGCAAGCAAAAGATGCTTTAAAGCAAGTTCCAGCGAATATAAAAAATACAGAAGAAAGGATAAAACAGGCTTTAAAAAACTTAGGCAAATAATAATACGTATTAAAAAGATTATTATTCCTTTGCAAATAGAAATAATTATTTAAATTTTGTTTTTTTCTTGAGAGACGCAGAATTTTGCGTTTTTTATTATTAAAATTATGAAAACCACACAAAAAAGTTTACCAAAGTCACAATTAGAAATAGATTTTGATTTAGATGAGCAGGAGTTTGGAAAGTATATTGATGAGGCGCTTTTACATTTAAAAGAGCATATTAAAAAGGACGGGTTTCGTCAGGGGCATGTGCCAAAAGAAATGGTACAAGAAATAGTTGGACAAGAAAACTTATTAATGGAGGCAGGAGATATAGCAGTAAAAAAAAGCTATTTGAAATATGTTTCAGATAATAGTTTGGAGCCTATTGGAGAACCAGAAGTTCAAATATTAAAAATTGCAAAAGATAATAACTTTTTATTTAAAGTTACAATTACAGTCTTACCGAAAATTACTCTGCCAGATTATAAAGAGATTATTTCACATATAAAATCAAAAGAAATTTCTGTCACAGAAACAGAAATAGAAGATGCATTAAATTATTTACAAAAGTCTCGAGCAAAGTTTTCACAGCAAGATAAAGAAGCCGAAAAAAAAGATTTTGTTGAAATTATTTATCAAGCAAAGGGTATAAACGACGGTAAGGAAGTTAAAGATAGGTTTGTTTTGGGAGATGGCGGATTTATGAAAGGCTTTGAAGATAATATAATTGGAATGAGAGCTGGTCAAGAAAGGGAATTTTTAATAAAGTTTCCCGACAGCGCTCCTCAAAAAGATTTAGCGGGTATAGATGTTAATTTCAAAGTAAAAATGGTGTCTGTGCAAAAAATGGAGCTCCCTGAAATAAATGATGAATTTGCAAAAGAGCTGGGGCAAAGCGCGATAGCTACTAGAGAAGCGGGAGATCCTGCTGTAGGATTTAATAGTTTAGTCGACCTAAAAAATAATATTAAAGAAGGACTAACCGCAGAAAAAGAAGAGAGTGAAAAGCAAAGGCAAAGAAGTCAGTTTTTAGAAAAAATATCAGAAAAAATAGATTTTGAAATGCCCGAAAAATTAGTAGAAGCCGAGCAACAAAGATTATTGGAAGATTTAAAAAGTAATATAAAAAGTAGATTTAAAATTTCTTTTGAGGAATATTTGGCTTCTGTGAAACAAACAGAAGAAGATATTAAAAAAACTTTTACTAAAGAAGCTGAAAAAAGAATTAAAAACTTTTTAGTTTTAAAAGAAGTCGGTAAAAAAGAAAACATAGAAATTTCGAAAGAAGAATTAAATAAAGAATTAGATAAAGTTATAAAAAATTATTCAAAAGAACAGATTTCTAAAATTGACACAGAACAACTTAAAGAGTATACTGAGAGTACAGTCTTTAATGAGAAAGTTTTTCAAAAATTGGAAAGTTTTACAAAATAGACTGCTAAGATATGCCAATAGTTCCAACTATTGTAGAAAAATCACAACGCGGTGAGCGCGTATACGATATATTTTCAAGGCTTTTAGAAGAGCGTATTGTTTTTTTGGCGGGTCCAGTAACCGATTTAAATGCGAATGTAGTTATTGCCCAAATGTTATATTTGGCCTCAAAGGATCCAAAAAGAGACATTAAGCTTTACATCAATAGTCCGGGGGGTTCAGTTACAGCGGGATTAGCGATTTATGATACAATGCAGTTTATTAAATGTCCTGTTTCTACTATTTGCATTGGATTAACGGCTTCCATGGCTGCAATTATTTTGGCGGCAGGCACAAAAGGTAAAAGATTTGCTCTGCCAAATGCTGAAATTCTTTTGCACCAAGTGGCGGGTGGATTTCAAGGGCAAGCAGTAGAAATAGAAATAACTGCAAAACAAATTATAAAAATGAAGGGAAAGTTAAATCAGATTTTATCCTCTCATACAGGGCAGTCTTTAGATAAGGTAGAAAAAGATACCGACAGGGATTTTTATCTAACATCAGAAGAAGCCCAAAAGTATGGTCTTATTGATGAAGTTATAGGCGTAAAAGAAGCCAAATAAAAGCATAGATTAGCTAAGAAAATATAGATATTTAAATAGTAATAACGAAAGCTCGCCGTGTTAGGTGAGCTTTGTTTGTTTAAAATATTATTAATAACTAAGATATGGAACAGATTATTTTGCTATTAGTATCCTTACTGTCTTTACTGGCAGGTTCTGTTTTGGGATACTATGTGCGTCAGTCGATTGCAAAAAGAAGAGCGGGAACATTGGAATCAAAGCTTCAAAAGAGAGTTATACAAGTAAAGGAAGAAACTGCAGCTACTATAAAAAAAGCAGAGAATAAAGCAATTGAAATTGTTGATAGAGCGCAAAAAGAAGCCGATGAAAGAAGAAGAGAGTTTTTAAAAGTTCAACAAATTTTACTTGATAGAGAAAATCTTTTAGATGGTAAAATAGCCACTTTTGAACAAAAAGAAGTTGAATTAAAAGATAGGGTTGAAAAAATAAAAGAAGAGAAAGAAGAGTTAGGTAATTTACGAAAAATAGCAGAAGAAAAATTAGAAAAAGTTGCAGAGCTTTCAAGAGAAGACGCCAAAAAAGAACTTTTAGATTTAGTGGAAATAGATTATCAAAAAGATATTTTAGGAAGAATTAAAAAAATGGAGGAATCTGGCAAAGAGGCGCTTGCGATAAGAGCAAGAGAAATTGTAACATTAGCAATTCAAAAGTGTGCGGTTGCTCATACAATGGAGTTATCCACCACAACAATTATACTGCAAAGTGAAGATATTAAAGGAAGAATTATCGGTAAAGAAGGCAGAAATATTAAAGCTTTTGAAAAATTAACAGGAGTTGAATTAATAGTTGATGAAACTCCCGAGTCGGTTGTAATTTCTTGTTTTAATCCTGTGCGTCGTCAAATTGCAAAAATTGCTTTAGATAAATTAATTGCAGATGGCAGAATTCAACCAGCAAAAATTGAAGAAAAAGTTGCAGAAGCAACAGCAGAAATTTCTCAAAAAATAAAAGAAGTAGGAGAAAA
>CAYHHX010000035.1:0-5170 GCA_964356545.1 uncultured Candidatus Saccharibacteria bacterium
TTACTTTTTTGACATAACAACTTTTTTATATTCATCAAGATGCTCTAAAACTATTCCGGTTCCCTTAATAACACAAAATAATGGTTCTTCAGCAACAAAACATGGCACTCCTGTGCTTTGAGCTACCAATTCATTAATTTTAGGCAACATAGATCCGCCGCCAGCCATAATAATACCCTTGTTCATAATATCAGCCGAAAGTTCAGGAGGAGTTTCCGACAACACTTGTTTAGCCGCTTGAATAATTTCAAACAACACATCAGAAATTGCTTCACAAACTTCATTATTAGATATTTTAATACTTCTCGGTAATCCTAAAATTAAATCTCTTCCTTGAACTTCTAAATACTTTAATTCTTTTTGTAAAAGAGCTGTACCAACTTTTATTTTTATTTCTTCTGCAGATTGAGTTCCAATTGCTAAATTGTATTTCTTTTTAATATATTCTGCGATAGCCGTATCTATTTTATCGCCCGCCACTCTTACAGAGTGAGCTGTTACAATCCCACCAAGTGAAATTACAGCCACCTCAGATGTGCCACCGCCAATATCAATAATCATATGCCCCGAACATGAATTAATGGGAATACCGGCCCCAATGGCAGCTAAAATGGGTTCTTTAGCGACAAAAGCTTGTCTGGCTCCAGCCGACAAGGCTGCTTCAATTACTGCTCTTTTTTCTGTACTAGTAATTCCTGCTGGCACAGATATAACTAACTCTGGTTTAAACAACCTAAAATTACTTGCTGTTTTTGTAATAAAATAACGCATCATTGCTTGGGTTACTCTGTAGTCAGCTATTACTCCATCTTTCAATGGCCTGTATACTTTAATATCAGCTGGCGTTCGGCCTATCATTTCTTTAGCACTCTCGCCTACTGCTAAAATCCTGTTATCACTTAAAGAAACAGCAACCACTGACGGCTCCTGTAAAACAATACCTTTGCCCTGCACATAAACTAAAGAGTTGCAGGTTCCAAGATCAATAGCAATTTTAGCATTAAACATACGATTAACCACTAATTCTTTTAATATCTGCCCCCAACTTTTGTAATCTCTCTTCTATTTTCTCATATCCTCTGTCAATTTGAAAGACATTATTTATTGTAGTTTTCCCTTCGGTCATGAGTCCTGCAATAATTAAACAAGCGCCTGCCCTTATGTCTGAAGAATCAATATTTAAACTATTTAATTTTTTAGGTCCAAAAACAAATGCTCTATGTGGATCAACTATTTCAATATCACCACCCATTTTTCTCAATTCGTGCACATAGCCCAACCTATTTTCATATAAAGGATCATGAATTAAACTTTTACCATTAGCTTTTATTAAGAGAGGAATTATAATAGGCAATAAATCTGTTGGAAAACCGGGATGAGGCAAAGCCTGAACTTTTACCGGATTTAAGTTTGGTGAATACCAAACAGTAATTTGATTTTCGCCCCTTTCAAAATTTACCCCGATTTCTTGAAGTTTGTCTAAAAATAAATCTAAATAGTCAAAATTTATATTCTTTACAATTATCTTGCCGGGATTCAAGGCGCCTACGACAATAAAAGTTCCTGCCTCAAGATTATCTGATTCGACTATATGCTCACATCCGTGTAATTTTTCCATACCCTCAATTTCAATGTTATGAGTGCCCACTCCTTTTATTTTAGCCCCCATTTTCAGAAGCATTTTACCCAAATCTTGCACAGAAAGTTCTGACGCTGCCCCTTTGATTATTGTTTTTCCCTTTGCTAAAACGGCGGCCATCATTAATGACTCTGTGGCAGTAGGGCTGAATTCTCCTAAAATTATTTCCTTTCCAACTAATTCTTCTCTTGAAATACTATAAATATCGCCCTGTCTTTCAATTTTAGCACCTAATTTTTCCAAGGCTTTTAATTGGACTAAAATAGGTCTTAATCCAATTACATCTCCACCAGGTGAAGAAATTTTAAAACTTTTAAATCTTGCCAAAAGGGAACCGAAAAACAAGACAGAAATTCTAGTTTTTGAAACTCTTTCAAAATCTATATTCTCAGGATTTATGTTTTCTGTCTTTGTCTTAATTTTTCTTTCTGACAACCATTCAATTTTAACTCCCAGGCTCTTTAAAATTTCGATGGTATTTTTAATGTCCTCAATCAAAGGTAAATTATCAATTATACATTCCTCATCTGTAAGCAAAACAGCAGCAAGACAAGGCCCTGCTGCATTTTTTGATCCCCTCACTTCAATTTCTCCCGACAGCTCCTTATTACCATTTATTACAAACTTATCTACCATTTATTTTTGTTTTATACTGTATATTATTTTATTTTAACTCTAATGTCAATCCATTGAAAAATATGCTGTTTTTTGATAATATTTTTATATGACTAAAAAAATTCGCTTAATAATATTTTGTGTTTGCGCGGTTTTATTCTTTATCGTAGCCCCATATATTATTATTTACTCTTTGGGATATAGAATTGACTTTGAACAAAAAAAAATAGTGATCACGGGTGGAATTTATGTAAAGGCCTTACCACAAGGCGCTGATGTTATTGTGGATTCTAAAATTAGCAACAGAATCAGCCTTTTATCGCCTACTGTCTTTGTGCAAAATCTTCTGCCAAAACAACACAGTATTTTAATAAAAAAAGATGGTTATTATGATTATAGAAAAAAATTAGAAGTAAAAGAAAAAGAAGTTGTAAGACTAGAACGGGTTATTTTATTTAAAGAAAAAATTATTTTTGATATTTTAGCAGACAAAACCAACTCGCCATTTTCGAAAAAAGACTCAGAACAGCTTTTTATCATTAAAAATGGTAACCTTTACAAAAACAACTCGGAAGAATACACAGTAATTTTAAAAAAAATACTATCTTTTGAGGTTTCTAATGATAATATAATATGGTTAGGCTTAGACGGATTTTTATACAGTTCAAGCCAAGACGGAAAAATCACAAACAAATTAAGTCAAGCTCCTTTAAAAATAAACATTAAAAATTCTTATAAATTTACAATTATTTCCCAAAATATCTTTCTTCTTGAAAATAATAATCTTTTACTATTCAACCAAAAAACAAAAATATTTGAGACATTTTATAGCTTAGTTAAAGACTTAAAGATATCTCCCGACGGTCAAAAAATACTTTATTATAACGACAACGAAATTATGTATTCTTACTTAAATTCTGATAATCCTGAAAAAATATTTTTAAACAGATTTTCAGAAAAAATCGGAGATTGTTTTTGGCTAAACGACAACTACTTAATTTTTGGTTTGGGAGAAAAAATAGCTATTTCTGAAATAGACAATCGAGACAATATAAATATGGTTACCCTGCCACAAATTTTATCGTTATCTGATAAAATATTTTTAAACCAAGAAGATAAAAAGCTGTATATTTTAACCAAGGATACCATTTTATCATCGGAAAGATTAATTCCTTAATTTAAAACACAAAAAAACCGCCCTTCTCGGCGGTTTTTTATTGCTATCGTTTTGACCACTGAGGAGCTTTTCTTGCGCGTTTTAATCCAAACTTCTTTCTTTCTCTCATTCTTGGGTCTCTAGTTAAATAACCTGCTTTTCTTAATCTTTTTCTAAAATTATTATTAAAATCGACTAAAACCCTGGCTGTACCGTGCCGCACTGCTTCAGCTTGAGCGTGATGCCCCCCGCCCTTAACTATTATTGAAACTTTAAATTTATCAAGACATTTCATCTTTTTCATAGAAGAAGTGGCTATCTCCTGATCTTCTGCTAAAACAAAATATTCTTGATAGGGTTTGCTGTTAACTAAAAAAGCCTTATCTCCTCTTGTAAAAAGTCTTACACGAGCCACTGCTGTTTTTCTGCGACCAATCGCTTCAAAATAACGATCTGGCTTTGAAGCTAAATCTTTTTCTATTTTAAAATCTTCTGAAGAAAAATCATCTTCTTCATTTAAAACAGGTGTTATTTTTATTGGTTCTGGCATTTCTTTAACTACCTCTACTAGTTTTTGCTTTGGCGTAGGTTGTTTTGTGATAATTTTTGGCATAACTATTTAATTTATTTTCTCAAATTTCAATCTTTTAATTTGTATAGCCCTTAATTTGTTTTTTGTCAACATTCCATAAACTGCTATTCTCAAAACTTCTGACGGACTTTTTTTATAAATATCTTCTAAGGTGGCTTCTTTTAATCCTCCTAAATAACCCGTGTGACGATAATAAATTTTCTTCCTAAATTTTTTACCTGTAAATTTTAGTTTTTCAACATTTTTTATAGTAACAAAATCCCCAATATCTTTATATGGAGCAAAAGCGGGTTTGTTTTTGCCTCTTAACAAAACAGCTATTTTAGTAGACAATCTACCCAAAACCTGATCAGTGGCATCAATTATATGATTTTCTCTTTTTATTATTTCCATGCTTTATTATTTGACTAATTCAATTATGACCATTTTTGCTGAATCTGACTTTCTCGGTCCTAATTTTATAATTCTTGTATAACCTCCTGATCTACCACTATATTTTGGAGCGATTTCATCTACTAACTTTTTAACAATTTGAGGAGCTAAAATTTTTGACAATATCCTACGACTAAATATAGTATTTTGTCTTGCTCTAGTAATAGATTTTTCTGCAACAACCCTCAGTTCCTTTGCTTTGGCTTCTGTGGTTCTAATTTTTTCGTGTAAGAAAAGACCGCTCATTAATGACTTTAAGAGTGCTTTTCGTTGACTTTTATTCCTTGATAACATTTTGCCTTTGTTTCTTTTTCTCATTCTATTTTTTCTTTTTTATCTTTTTAACTTTTGCTTTCGCTTGCGAGGAACTTGTTCCTTTACGAACAACTTTTGTAGCAGAAGACTCTTTTTTTACTTCTATTTTTGGTGAGACTTTCGCTTCAGAAATTATACTAAAGTGTTTCATTAATATATCGCAGGCCTCAAAAAATGCCTCTTCTGGAGTAATTGTACCGTCTGTTTCTATTTCTAAATTCAATTTATCAAAATCTGTTCTCTCGCCTACTCTCATATTTTCAACTTCTAAATTTACACTTTTAACTGGTGTATAAATAGCATCAAGATAAATAGTTCCTATTTCTGCTTTTTTTATTTTTCTGCGATCTTTTGGCTCATATCCAATGCCTTTTTCAATTTGAATTTCTATGTCAAGTTCTGTTTTTTTATCTGTTATTGT
>CAYHHX010000036.1:0-5033 GCA_964356545.1 uncultured Candidatus Saccharibacteria bacterium
CTTCACCAATTTTTGCAGGGTTAATTTGTATAATGCTAATTTTAGGCGCGAAGGGCGAAAGATTTTTTCTTGGCTCTTGTATGACTTCTTTTATTATATCAAGAATTTTCAATCTTGCATCTTTGGCTTTTAAAAGAGCTTCTTTTAAAATTTTGTTGTTTATTCCGTCAATTTTTATATCCATTTGAATTGCAGTGATTCCGTTTTTTGTGCCAGCCACCTTAAAGTCCATATGCCCAAAATGATCTTCTGGACCCTGAATATCTGTCAAAATTTTATACTTCTGAGTTTGTTCGTCTTTTGCCAACCCAATAGAAATCCCTGCAACAGGCTCTCTAATAGGAACCCCAGCATCCATTAAGGCTAATGTTGCCGCACAAACAGATGCCATTGACGTTGATCCGTTGCTTGATAATGCTTCAGATACAATTCTAATAGTATAAGGAAATTTTTCTGGGTCAGGTATTACTGGAAGAAGTGCTTTTTCTGCTAAATGCCCATGTCCAATTTCTCTTCTTTTTGGACCTCGCATTGGTGCGATTTCTCCGGTAGAAAATGGGGGGAAATTATAATGGTGCATAAATCTTTTTTTGCCAGAAATTTCCATTCCATCTAAAAGTTGTTGGTCATCAGGCCCTCCTAATGTCAAAATTGATAACACTTTAGTAAGTCCTCTATGAAATACGCCACTACCATGAGTTCGTGATAAAACGCCTACTTCACATAAAAGATTTCTTATTTCTTCTGGAGACCTGCCATCTGGTCTTTGATTTTTTTCTATAATATTTTTTATAATTATTCTTTCCATTTCTTTTTCAAAAAATGGCAAGACTTGTTTTTCTTTTCCTTCTGCTGGATATTTTCCTTTAATAAATACTACTAATTCCTCTTTTAATGCATCTACTGGGCCAAAATTTTTCTCTTCGGCCTTTGCATTAGTGATTATTTCTTCTAATCTATTGTTTAAAAATTCTTTGATATCTTTTTCTATATCTAATTCTACAATAGAATTAAAAGTAGTTTTTTTTGCGCCAACTTTAGCAATTATTTTTTTTTGAAAATCAATTATTTTTTTTAAGGTATCTTCGGCAAATTCCGTGGCTTCTAATACATCGTTTTCTGAAACTTCTTTAGCTCCCATTTCTATCATATTTATTAAAATTTCATCACCGCTGTTTATGGTAGACAATGCTAAATCAAGAACGCTTTCTTGCCTTTGTTTATATGTGGGATTTAATATAAGTTTCTCATTAACTTTTCCAATTCTTATAGCTCCTAATGGTCCATTCCATGGAATATTAGAAACAGCCAATGCAAAAGAACTAGCAACCATTCCTAAAATATCTGGGTCATTTTCTCCGTCAAAAGATACGCAGCTTACTATTACTTGCACTTCTTTTTTAAAGTCTTTTGGAAATAAAGGGCGCACAGCCCTATCAATCATTCTAGAAGTTAAAATGGCTTCATCTGATGGCCTGGATTCTCTTTTTAAAAATCTTGAACCTAAAATTTTGCCTGCGGCATAAAATTTCTCGTCATATTCAACAGTTAAAGGAAAAAAATCTTTACCATCAAGATTATCTTTTGACATTACAGCAGTGGCCAATACTTCTGTTTGGCCATAACTTACGAGGCACGACCCAGAAGCCTGTTCTGTCCAGTCGGTAAGCTTAATTTTTAGAGTTTTATCTCCGATTGCTATCTCAAATGTATCTTTAATCATTTTTTTATTTTTGCGAGAAAAAGAGAATTTTCATTTGAATAATTCCAAATAAATTAGAAACATTCAAATGACATTCTCAATTTAGTTCGCAGTTATTAGCCCTGCTATTATTTTTTTAAAAGAAATTTTTGTGGCAGTAAATCTAAATCAACAAATTCGTCAGCAGTCTCTTTTAGTTTTAGGGAAGTTGTTCTGCCAAAAGCCATAACTTCCACCCTTTTGCCCTGGTTTTTTAAATATTCAACTAAAGCAATAAAGTCGCCATCGCCCGATACCAAAACAATTACATCTAATCCGGCCGAGGTTCTTATGGCATCGATTACAATGCCCACATCCCAGTCAGCTTTTTTGGCTCCTCCGTAAAATTCTTGCAAATCTCTTACTCTTATTTCAATTCCTAGTTTTGTGAGAGCATCAAAAAATGGCTTTTCTTCGCCAGTTTTTGTTCTTACAACATATCCAAAAGCTCTTATGAATTTTCTGCCTGCTATGGCCTGTTTTAAAACTTCTTCAAAATTAACTTTAGAATGATAAAGATTTTTTGCAGAATGGTATAAATTTTGAATATCAATTAAAACCTCTACTCTTTGTTCTTTTGGTTTTTGCATTACTTTTTGAGGCCGATTTTTTTGACTATACTGCCATATCTTTTTTCAGACTCTTTTTTTAGATAGTTTAACAATTTTTTTCTTTTAATGACCATTCTTATCAATCCTCTCTTTGAATGTAAATCTTTTGGATTCTTTTTTAAATGTAAAAGCAGCTTATCTATTTCTTTGGTAAGCAAAGCAATCTGAACCTCGCAAGACCCAGTGTCTTTTTCGTGGACATTATATTCTTTGATTATTTTTGTTTTTTCTTTTGTTTTTAACATATTTTATTTTTTATAATTATATCACCTAACCTTTTTACTTATACTCTATTTTTATTATTTTGGCAAGCCTGTCCTTAATTTATTGAAGGGTGCCCCCACTCAGAATCGGACTGAGATAGGTTGCTTAAGAGGCAACTACTTTACCATTAAGTTATGGGGGCATACTGTATTAAAGCACATTCCACGCTCCTTCGTACCCTAATGTTTTTAAAATAAAGTTGACAATCAACCACGAACAAAAAACTAAAGCTAATCCAATAATTGACCACATTAGCGCTTTTTTACCTAATCCTGCTAAATTAGGATTTCCGGCCGAAATCATAATCATCACTCCGCCAATTGTTATCATTAAAATTGCTAAAGGTGTGGCTACCCACAATACAATAAAATTAAAAATTCTCGCAAGCATTATAAAAAAATCTTCAATCGTGCAAGCAGGTTGCCCGGGATTTCCACAAGGAACTAATCCTTGAGCATTTACTAAAATCGGAGTTAAAAATAAAATTAGACAAAATAAACTAATTAACAAAAAAAGTTTTTTCATATTTAAAAATTGATTTAAAATTAAAAAATTTTAATATGTGCCCCTAGGAAGATTCGCCCAGTCATTCGACTGGGCGTCAGGTCGTATGACCTGACGAACCTTGTGCCCTCGGCAGGACTCGAACCCGCAACTACTGCTTCGAAGGCAGGAATGATATCCATTTCACCACGAGGGCTTTATTATTAAGCATCATCATAAGGACAGCTTGTCTAAATTTTAACAGATTTATTGAAAATAATCAATTTTTAAGATAGGATGAATTACTATGACAATTCCAAAGGAAGTAAAAAATATTATTAGTAAGTTAAAAGAAGCGGGTTTTGAGGCCTTTATTGTTGGAGGTTGTGTCCGCGATTTTTTATGTGAGACAGAACCTAAAGATTGGGATATTACCACAAATGCCAAGCCAGAAGAAATTCAAAAAGTGTTTCCTGATAGTTTTTACGAAAATAACTTTTTAACTGTTACCGTAAGAACAAAAAGTAAAAATCTAAAACTACAAGAAATTGAAATTACAACTTATCGCCTTGAAGCAAAATATTCCGACAAAAGACATCCAGATGAAGTCAGGTTTGCCAAAACTATTGATGAAGATTTGGCCAGGCGTGACTTTACGGTAAACGCCATTGCTGTAAACATAAAAGGTGCAAAAAAAGAAATTATAGACCCATTTTTGGGCCAAAAAGATTTAAAGAATAAAATAATTAAAACAGTTGGTAATCCAGAAGAAAGATTTTCTGAAGATGCCTTACGAATGCTTAGGGCAGTTAGGTTTTCTACAACTCTGGGGTTTCAAATTGAAGAAAGTACGGCAAAAGCAATTGAGAAAAATAGCATTTGGTTAAAAGAAATTTCAAAAGAAAGAATAAGAGATGAGTTTTTAAAAATTATTATGGCCGATGGCGCGGCAGATGGCATAGAATTATTAAGAAAATTGGGTCTGTTAAAATATATTATTCCAGAAATAGAAGAGGGTTATGGAGTAAGCCAAAATAAGCATCATATTTATGATTGTTATTGGCACTCTATAAAAGCTTTAGAATATGCCGTAAAAAAGAAATTCAATATGTATGTAAGGATAGCTTCTTTATTGCATGATATTGCTAAGCCTCGAGTAAAAGCAGGAGAAGGCAAGGAATCCACATTTTATAATCACGAAATAGTTGGCGCTAAAATGACATTCGAAATTTTAAACCGTTTGAAATTTTCTAAAAAAGATGTTGAAAAAATTACAAAGTTAGTTCGTTATCATTTGTTTTATTATAATGTTGATGAAGTTGGAGAGTCGTCAGTAAGAAGATTAATGAGAAATATTGGTTCGGAAAATATGGAAGAATTATTAGAAGTGCGTTATGCAGATAGAATTGGTTCTGGCGTGCCTAAAGCAGAACCATATAAGTTAAGGCACTTAAAATATATTATTGATAAAGTTTCGCAGGACCCTATTTCAGTAAAAATGCTCAAAGTCAGCGGAAATGATGTTGTGAATATTTTAAAAATACAGCCTGGCCCAAAAATTGGCCAAATTTTGGATATACTTTTAGGATATGTTTTAGACGACCCAAAAAAGAACGAAAAAGAGATTTTAGAAAAAGAAATTGAAAAATTGGGGAAGTTAGAAGAGAAAAAATTAAAAAGTTTAGCTGAAAAATCAAAAGAAGAGAAAGTGAAAATTGAAACAAAAACAGATCAAATAACAAAAAAGAAATATTGGGTAATGTAAAAAACGGGGTGTGGTGTAACGGTAACATGCACCCTTCGGGAGGGTGAGATTTCTGGGTTCGAATCCCAGTACCCCGACAAAATTATATCGCTACGCTAAAGTGATTTATGAAAATTTTTGTAAAAGCAAAACCATTTGCAAAAGAAGAAAAAATCGATAAAGTTGATGA
>CAYHHX010000037.1:0-4829 GCA_964356545.1 uncultured Candidatus Saccharibacteria bacterium
ATACATATTTTTTATTAATTATATTTTACAAAGAAATTATTTGACTGCCTTCTGGTATGTTTGCCATTTTTATCTCTTGTATTAATCCAGCTTCTTTGGCTTCATTAGAACTTTTTGTTTTGGCCCTAAAAAACATTTCAATTATTTCTTTTTCATCTAATTTTGTTCTTTCTGCTATTATATCTGCAATGCTTTTTTGGTCTCTTTCAATCATTATTAATTTTTCTCTTAAATCTTTTTCTTCAAATCTTTGCGGTTGATTAATATCAAATCCAACTCCATGAAATAGAAAAGAAGAATTAGGATTACAATACCTTTCGTTTGATGCTAAAAATATAACATTGGCTATAGAATCAATAACACCTATATTATGCATGATAATTTTAGCAGGCAAGGCTCTTATAAAATTATACAAATCTATACCATCTTTAACAGAACCTCCAACAGACGAAATCAAAAAATAAAATTCTTTTTGACCTTTATTTATTTGGTCGCTTAAGAAACTCATTAAATTTTGGGATGTTTGTGGATTTATTGGTGAAGAAAACTTTACGTATATCATGTAATTTGTCGCACCCTCCTTTGCCTTTCTGGCTTCGGATGGGCGAAGCAATAAGATTATTTTATTTCGATATTTTGACTTTCGCTGGTCTAATTACTTTGCTATCCATTGTATATCCTTTCTGGACTTCTTCAATTATGGTTCCTTCGTCACCACCTTCGGCACTTCCTTTGTCAGTACCTTCGGCTTCTCCCACGACTTCGTGCAAGTTAGGGTCAAACTTTTCGCCCAGTGACTTTATTTCTTTAATTCCCTCTTTTTTTAAAAATTCTGTTATTTGATTTTGGATTTGTAAAAACCCTCGAGTCCATTCAATGGCTTGATTCGAACCTCCTTTACCGTTTTTCAAATTATCTGGCAGTTGTTTTTCCGCTAAGTAAAAATTATCCAAAATTGGCAGAATTTTAAAAATTATATCCTCTTTTAAATATTTCCCCAAAAATCCGATTCGCTCCATTTCTTCCTTTTTGTAATTTAAAAAGTCGGCTCTTTCTCTTTTCCAATTATTCAAATACTCATCGCACTTTTTTTTGCATTCTTCTAGTTCAGAGATTTTTTCCCCGCTATTATTTAATTCTTCTTTTATATCTTCTGCCATATTTTATGTAATTTTATTGTTTATTATAGTCTTTTTTTGGTATTTGTCAATTCCCCTTTAGCGTAAAATAAGAGACCTAATTTAGGTCTCTTACTGTTTGTTTTGTAAATTTAAGTCCAATTATTCTACTGTAATTTTGCCAAAGTTTTTTGGGCTTAAATGGTCGTGGTATCCCCAACTGCCTGTTTTATCAAATTTAAAAGACCATAATCCGCTTATATATTATTTTTTTCTTTTAAATCAAGGCAAACTGAATTTATACAGTATCTCTTACCTGTTTTTGTTGGCCCATCTGAAAACACATGTCCCAAATGGGACTTGCATTTGGCGCATATAATTTCTGTTCTATCGTTATCTGATTTATACTCAACAGACCCTTCAATTGCTTTATCAAAACTCGGCCAGCCAGTTTTGGAATCAAATTTTGCGTCAGAAGTAAATAATTGATTACCGCAGGCGGAACACATATATGTGCCATCTTTATTTTCATGAACATATTTTCCTGTAAACGGCATTTCAGTTCCCTTCTCTCTCATTACTTTGTATTGTTCTGAAGTTAGTTTACTTTTAAAATCTTTTTCTTCCATATTATTTTTTATTTAATAATTCAGTAAATTTTTCTTGAACTTTTTGTAGCTTTGGATTTATAACGACTTGGCAGTACGATTGATTTTTGTTGTTTTCGTAATAGTTTTTATGATAATCTTCTGCAGGGTAAAATTTATCAAATAGTTTTACTTCTGTTTCAATTACGACTCCTTCTCTACTCGAACTGTTTAACTCTTTAATAAAGTTTTGGGTAATTTCTTTTTGTTTTTCATTTGTGTATAAAACTATTGACCTATACTGTTCACCAATATCATTGCCTTGTCTGTTTTTAGTTGTTGGATCGTGTGTTGCAAAAAATATTGTTAGTAAAGTTTCAAAAGAAACATTATTTGGATCATATTCAATTTTAATAACTTCTGCGTGGCCGGTTTTACCGCTTGAAACTTCTTCGTAAGTTGGATTTTTCTTTGCTCCACCGGCGTACCCCGGATTTACTGAAACAACTCCTTTTAACATTTTAAAAACTGCTTCTGTACACCAAAAACAACCGCCCCCTAATATTGCTATTTCGGTATCATTTTTCATATTAAATATTATAACAAAAAAATAGCCATTGGGCTATTTTTTGATACACCGGTTATATTTTATTATTTATTTTTTCTGCCTGCTCTTTTCTCGTCAATTTCTTTTAAGTAGATTTTTCTTATTCTGATATTTTTTGGAGTTATTTCTACTAATTCATCATCGCCAATATATTCTAAAGCATCTTCCAGTCCCATTGTTTTTGGAGTGTTAAAGTGTTCTGTGTTACCTTCACCTTTTGACCTCATATTTGATAATTGTTTTGTTTTGCAAACATTTACCCTTATATCATTTGGTCTTGAGTTTTGTCCCACAACTTGCCCTTCGTAAATTTCTATACCATGACCCAAAAAAAGCGTTCCCCTATCTTGCACGTTTTTTAATCCGTAAAGGTTAGTTGGTCCTGATTCACAAGCAATTAAAGATCCTTGTTCTTTTTCTTTCCAATTTCCTGGATCTGGCAAATATTGATGAAAAGATGTATTTATTATTCCAAGCCCCTTGGTGTCTGTCAAAAATTCTGTTCTATATCCAAAAAGTCCTCTGGTTGGAATTATAAATTCTAAAAATATAATGTTATTTAGATTTCTCATTTCTATCATTTCACCTTTTCTACTTGATAACTTTTGAATAACTACTCCATGATATTTTTCTGGAACTTCAATAAAAACTTTTTCATAGGGAGTCATTTTTTTACCGGCAATTTCTCTTACAATAACCTGTGGTCTTGAAACTTGAAATTCAAAACCTTCTCTACGCATTCTTTCAATTAAAATTGCTAAGTGCAACTCCCCTCTTCCAGAAACAATCCACCCATTTTCAAATTCTTCCGCTCTCAATGCAACATCTGTTTCCAGTTCTTTGAATAATCTTTCTCTTATTTGTCTTGAAGTTGGAAATTGCCCTTCTTTGCCAGCAAAAGGAGAATCGTTAACCATAAACGACATTTTTACAGTTGGCTCTTCAATATTAATTAATGGCATGGCCATTGGGTTTTCTGAGTCGGCAATTGTTTCGCCGATAGTTATATCGGGTATGCCAGCTATGGCCGTAATATCTCCAGCCTGAACTTCTGCAACTTCAACTCGATTTAATCCTGAAAAGGTCATCAAAGAAACTAATTTATATTTTTTAGATTTTCCTTCTCTATTGATATGAGTTATTTCTTGCCCTGCTTTTACAACGCCATTATAAACTCTTCCAATGGCAATTCTACCCTTAAAATTATCTGTAACTATTGAAGTAATTAATATCTGTAATGGTTTTTCTTTATCTGCAATTGGCGAAGGAATATGTTGTAAAATAGCATCAAAAATTGGCGTAATATCAGTCATTTTATCTAAATCTGCTTCTAACCCTGCTTTTCCATCTCGCCCAGAAGCATAAATTACAGGAAAATCTAAAGAGTGGTCCCCTGCCCCCAATTCTAAAAATAATTCAAACGTTGCGTCTAAAGCAAATTTGGGTCGGCTCCCGTCTTTATCTATTTTGTTTATAATCACAATAATTTTATGACCCATTTCTAAAGCTTTTTTCAAAACAAACCTGGTTTGAGGCATAGGGCCTTCTTTTGCATCAATTAAAAGCAAACAACCGTCGGCCATATTTAAAACTCTTTCTACTTCTCCTCCAAAGTCAGCGTGGCCTGGAGTGTCAATTATATTTATTTTTGTAGCTTGCCCTGAGGAATCCGAAGGGTCGCCATACATTACAGACGCATTTTTAGAAAAAATCGTAATACCTCTTTCTCTTTCTAGTTCATTGCTATCCATAATAAATTCCTGACCAATATTTTCTTTATTTAAATGAGTTCCCGACTGACGCAAAAGCGCATCCACTAATGTGGTTTTTCCATGGTCAACGTGAGCAATTATTGCAATATTTCTTATTTTATTCATAAAGAGCAATTATACACTAAAAATTAATAAACGTCAAAACAAAAATGAAAAAGGAGAAACTTTTTGGGTTCCTCCTTATTACCCTAAACAGGGTTTGTGTTACACTGATGCTCACAGAATTGCGTCAGAAACGAATTCCAGAGCTTCTTTAGGGCCTTTGAATCGGCCACAGGTCAGTTCGTTGGCCGCATGTTGAAACAGCTTTATTGCGATGTCTCGTCCATTGCGGTCAACAAGCAAAGCCGCTCGCCTTTCATTCTCCTGAATCTCTTCTCGATAATCTGCCTCTACCACCATGGTCGAAGCGCACCTTACCTCGCAATTAGTCATCTTTCTTCTCCTAGTGAAGAAATTACACGCGACTGCTTTTTCTTTCTCTTGCGGAAGAAAGAACGCGGTAAATAGTAACTTGGGGATTAGCAGTAAATTTCCCCATTATCTCCATTGTACCATATACCATAATATCTTGTCAATAGCTGAAATACAATGTATTAGTTAATCTTCAAAAGTTCCACTTCAAATATTAAGGTTGCGTTTGGAGGAATTAGTTCTCCGACTCCTCGATCTCCGTAACCCAGTTCTGGCGGAATTGTTAATTTTCTTTTTTCGCCTACTTTCATTCCCAAAACTCCTAATTCCC
>CAYHHX010000038.1:0-4825 GCA_964356545.1 uncultured Candidatus Saccharibacteria bacterium
ACAAAACCGCTGAATTCAATCTCCAATCCAATTGTTTAAAAAAAGAAAGCATATAAATTCTAAACCGCCTATTTAAATTTCAACTTTCAATAATGGCTAATAAATAATTTCCTTTTACTATTAAAATATCCTTCACAACAAATAGATATTTCCGGCCCTATCCAGACTTCTATATTTTTTCGCAAATAAAATCTCCTATTACTAAATAATCAATAAAAGATTTGCTAAAACAATCCAAAGCGTCATCCGGATTTTCCACTATTGGCATATTTTTAATATTAAATGACGCTGAAATCATGTAATACGTAATAATTCATTATATTTTATTATTCTTTCTCTAGCAGGTGCACCGGCTTTTAAATAATGACCCCCAAGACCAACAACTATATGTGTAATTATATTACTATCTGTTTCACCGCTTCTTTGTGAAATTATCGTCTGTATATTATTTTTTATACAATAATTATATGCCTTTATAAATTCGGTAAAATCACCAGACTGGTTAATTTTTAAAATACAAGCATTAAAACACTTTTTGTATTTTTTTAAATTTAACAATTTAGATACGGTTAAATCATCGGCCACTATCAAAATCTTATCTCCAATTTTATTAAATAGATTTTGCCACCCCTTAATATCATTTTCATGTAAAGGATCTTCGAGGTATTTAATAGATGGATATTTATCAATAAGATAAGAATAATATTTAATAAGGGTATTTGTTGTATAGTTTTTTTTATTTACAATATATTCAAACTGATTTTCATCACTTTTTTTAGTAAAGTTATTTGCAGCAATATCTATCGCGATAAAACATTTATCTTGATTACGTTTGCATATTGCCCTATCTAATAAAGAAATAGCTTCTTCGACACTTGAAATTAATGGTGAAAAACTCCCTTCTCTTCCTAAAATTAAATGGTTTTCACCTAATTCGTTCTTAATAAGAGATTTTAGGTCGGAATATACTTCGGACACAATTTGTATGTTTTGTCTCGTATTAATCCCTTTTGGTATAATCATAAATTCACAAAATGCCAAATTATTATATGCGTGTTTACCACCACTTAGAACATTACATATAATTTTAGGCGAAGATATGGTTTTTTTATATTCTAGAGAAATATATTTAAATATTTCTTTTTCATTAAACCCTTTTTTGTGTGCAAGTAATTTTAAATAAGCCAATGAAAAAGCAGTGCTTGTTTGTGAATCAAATTTTTTACCAACCTCTTTATCAAACTTTGCTTGAGTTAAATTTATAATGTCTTTTTTTAAACTCAACTCCATAACACATTTATTATTACTATAATTTTGAGATTGTGTCTCTTTTAATCCAATTGTTGCCCCAAGTGGGGCACTATCATAATATTCATAGCCATCATAATATATAACGGCCTCCCTAGTTAATTCACCGGTTGATAGCAATACTTCCCTTATAAACAGTTTGTAATCATTAGACATATTTTTTGGTGTTCTTATTATTATCTTTTGGCACCTTAGTTATTTTATTAGTTTCCATGTTATTACATCACCAATATGTGCGTCTATTTCTCTAAAACCTTCTTTATATCGAACTGCGCCTAATTCTGGCAAATAGTCCAATGAACTACCAGAATACAACACCCATTCTTTATCATCCAAACTCATCATACGTTTAGCAAATGTTGCATCTAATATATACTTGTCATTTTTAAATATTTGGAGTTTTTCACCTTCTTTGAATAAGGGAGTCTTACCCTTTATCTTCATCAGACCAAAATTATCGATATGAACAATAGTACCATCTTTGATATCTAATTCTATTAGAGATTCTTTGGGAAATTTTTTCCCGAATTCTTCAAACGACACCCCTGTAACAAGTTTTGCAACATTTAGTGCGTGTACGTATTTACCTCCAAATGAAATAAATCCAGGATCATGTATTTCATATATTTCTTGAGCATCAAAATCATTTAATAACCAAGTTAATGCTCCGGTGTTTGCCCCAAAATATGTAATACCATTTGAAAGTTTCCCATATATACGGGAGGATCTATTTTTTTGTGGATTGATAACCAAAGACAATACCGTTCCCGGCAAACAAGATTCTGCTATAAGTCTTGTCAAAAATGCAGCATTGATTATAGAAAACTCATTTATAGCAACCAATTCAATATCCACATTGTCACACCCCATTTTGCTACATTCTCGTATTATGGTCCACTTCATTTCATTATAAGCAACATCTTTACAGTCCGTGATTACAACTACATATTTTTTTTCTTGTTTCATAATCAATAATTTAATATTAAC
Source organism: uncultured Candidatus Saccharibacteria bacterium (assembly GCA_964356545.1). GTDB lineage: Bacteria > Patescibacteriota > Minisyncoccia > Minisyncoccales > Staskawiczbacteraceae > JACPYG01. Next base: position 2,296 of record CAYHHX010000038.1, read on the forward strand.
TTCTAAAATGTCTACATAGAGTTTCAGAACCAATTGATCCGACTAGAAGTTTTTCTTTTTTTGATCCAACTAAAGTTTCTGTCCAGTCAGTCATACCACCGCCAGCAATAGAGAGAGGTTTTTTACGATCTTTATTCTTGGCTGATATACTGTAACATAAAGATTTGTAGTAATTAGACTTCCTGTCAGGATCAATTTTAAAAGTTACCTCCGGAAATTCTTCCATTAATTCTTTAACCACAGTATCCTTTATTATATCTAACAATTCTGACTGTTTTTCCCCAACATTAGAAATAATAACCGCAATTTCATCAATGATATAATTATCACTTTCATTTAACTCTCTTAACAAAGATAGGAAGAAGTTTAGATGTTCTTTAAGATTCTCTTTTTCAAATTTTTCGAATCCAACATCTCTACCCGCAACACTAACCGTAAAAGTTCTGAAGTGTTGACTATAACCTTCTTTTTTAATTTGATCTTGTCTAATAACTCTTTGTGATGCTGCCATGGCAACCAATTCTGAATCTTTTGAATTTTTCCTTATCTTCTCGGCTCTCTCTTTAGCACAATATAGTGCAAGTGCCGTGGTTGGATCAGAAATAACTTCAGAATTCCTTGATGTTGATAATACTCTTTTTTGACTAAGATCTGCCAGCACCCTATTTGTGGCAAAGGGTACGAGAGGAGATAATTCGACGCTCTTATATTTTGAAGACAATAAACTGTATGCGAGACTATCAAATTTTATAAATGTAAGCTGATCAACTTCACACATTTCAACATAAGGATTATTTTCTAGGGCAGCATTTATTTCTTTAACCCCAGTTTTAAAAGATTTTTTCTCCATTATTTCCAATAATAAAGATTGAAAATCAGTACTAGGAATTTCCGTTAACACACTAAAAAGATTTGGAATGCCTGTTTCTTCTATAACTCTATTTAAAATAATATTATGTTCTGGATTTTCTTGATTCTGCTTTTCATCCTCTTCTTGCGCTTCTGGTGAATTGTTAAATTTTTCGTTCATAATATTATTTAAAAAAATACCTATTTTTTTATATCAATAATTAATTCAGGAATGCTTTCTTGAAGAAAATGGTTTCTATTTTTCATTGCTCGAATATTGGCATTTGGTAGCTCTTTTTTATATTTTGCAAGATGACCAAAAGGAACAGCAAAATCATCTTCGCTATGATAAAAAAATACTTCTCCGGCTTGTTTTTCGAATGTTTTTAAACTTCCTTTTCTCAAAAAAGAACGCAACGGCTCTTCATCCATTCCTTCGTCGTCAAAAGGAGTACCTATTAAAAAAGTTTTTTTAATTTTTTTATCAACTTCATTTTCTGATAAATACTTGACTAGAAAAATAGCACCTAAAGAATGTCCTATTAAAATAAAATTATCATCTAATAGTTCAACTATTTTCTCAAATAATAACTTCCACTCTTCGTATTGTGAGTTTTGTTTATTTGGCATTTGTGGAGTATACACGGCAAAATTCTCACCCAATTGATCTTGGAGCTCATTTTTCCAATCCCTTTTAGAAAGAATCCATTCTAGTCTAGGAGTTTTATTTTTTAAAGATTCAAAATATTTATCGTAACTTTCGTATGTTGTACCACCATGGATTAACAGTATTTGTTGTTTCATATTAATATATAATAATATCAATAAAACCCGCAAATAAATAATGAAAATTTGCGATAATTTATTGTTAATTAATTTATTCTTTATAAATTGTAAAAATTACAATACTGCCGCAATGACTATTTGTTAAGAAACAGCGGTAATATGTAAGGACATACGATGATTTTTTCACAATATATATCTTTTAGATAAAATAATAAACAAACGATAATAATCTTATCTAATTTGATAATGCATTATTATTTCGTCTTCAAGTTTGTTTTTATACTTAAGAACTTTTGGAATAATGGCGACTTTTTTGAAGCTGATTTTTTTATAAAGATTAATAGCGGGGCTGTTGGAAGCAAAAACGCTTAATTGAATTACTTTGGGTTTTGGCTTTAATTGTATTTTTACCATTTTTATAATCTCTTCCATTAAATATTTACCAATGCCAATACCACGATAACTATTTCTAATTGATATCCCTAATCCTCCAACATGTTGACGCCGATCGCCGCCTAAACCGATATTTACAATCCCCACTATTTTACTATTATATTCCGCAATTAAAACAACACTTTTCTCCAGTTTAATTTCTTCTACCTGTTTTTTTAACCATAATTTTTCTTGCTTTAAAGATATTTTGCTATCCCTTGAAATCTTAGCGTCTTCTTTTACTAAAAAATTAAGAAATTTTTGAAAATCTCCCGCTTTGTTTAAATCGTTTTTTGACAATTGCCGTATAATTATTTGTTTGCCATTAAAAAACTTTTTATTTATAAAAATATTAGACATATTTATTGATTAATAAATTTATTAACAATTTTTAGCACCTTGCCATCGGCGCGCTATTTAATTTCCAAAATTTTGACCTTCTTTTTTTTATTTCCGGCAATAA
>CAYHHX010000039.1:0-4346 GCA_964356545.1 uncultured Candidatus Saccharibacteria bacterium
ATGATATCAAAACACAAGTTTTTAATAGTTAGTATTGTTCTTTTAGGATTAGTGTTATTCATTCCGCCAAATGTAAGTGCACAAGAAAACTCTGCTTCTTTAACTAATGAAACAATTAGCAGCGAAGCTAATCAAGAATTAACAAAGAGCGCCAGTTTAGATAATGAGTTGGAGCCTTTAGAAGGAGTAGAAGTTACAGAGGTAAAAAGCATGCCATCTGGTTTTGGTTTTTGGTGGAGAAATATAAAAGAGTGGACTTCTTTGACATTAACATTTGACTCAGTAAAAAAATCAGAAAAACAATTAAAATTTGCCGAAGAGAGAACAAGGTTAGCAAATTTTATTATTCAAAATAGCGACGACCCAAAAGTTCAGGAAAAAGCTGAGAAGATGTTAGAAAAGGCCAATCAGCATATGCAAAAAATTGAGGAAAGAAAAGATGATTTAGTAAAGAAAACAGATGAAAAGTCTCAAAAATTATTGAGAAATATAGCTAAACATTATTTAAACAAAGAGCGTATTTTAGAAAAAATAGAAGACAAGCTATCTCCTGAAAAAATAGAGGAGTTTCAACAATTACGTAAAACATTTGAAGAAAAAAGACAAAACTTTTTAAATGATTTACGGAATAATCCTAATATTACGCAAGAAATAAAAGATAGAGTTACCGATGTTTTGTCTCAAGTTGATAATACGCATAAAATGAGAGAGGAATTTAGAATGCAGCAAAAAGATATTTTGGAAAAAGTAAAAGCCGGTAGTGAGGAAGTAAGAGAGCAGGCCAAAGAACGATTTGAAGAATTAAGAGAGGCAAGAAAGAAGAGCCAAGAACAATTGAAAGAACAATTTAAAACACAAAAAGAGGAAATTATAAATAAAATTCAAGATGGCGACCAAGAGGCAGTTAAAAAATTAAAAGAACTGAATTTAGAGCGACAAAAAGAGGCCTTAAAAATTCGTGAAGAAATGAAACAAAAAGCTATGGAAATTAAAGATGGAATACAGCTAAAAAGACAAGAATTACGACAACAAATACAAGAAAAACCAGTGGCTTGTTCAAAAGAAGTAAGAGTTTGTCCCGATGGGTCTGTCGTCAGTCGCATCGGTCCTAATTGTGAATTTGCAGGTTGTCCTGTAATAAATCCAAACTCGACAAATAGTTACTAATCCGAATACTGAATATAAAATTAGCGTAAAACCCAAAGCCATTACGAAAGAAGGTTTTGGGTTTTTATAATAAAATTAAATAATTTTTAAAAACTAATATTAAGTTGTAATTTTTTGAAAATTAAGATATAATAAAAATCCGATGTATAGTACTTATCTATACTTTTTGATTTTATGGAGGAAATTTCTTTAAAAGCGCATGAATTATTCAATATAGGAGGGATAGAAATCACCAATAGTCTGCTTTTGACTTTGGTTGCTTCTTTTATATTAGTATCAGGAACTTTTATTGTAAGCAGAAAAATAAATATTATTCCTGGTAAATTACAAGGAGCTTTGGAAATAGGAACTGAAAGCCTTTTGGGTATAATGGAGTCAACATTGGGAAGCATGGAAAAAGCACAAAAGTACTTTCCATTAATTGCTACTATTTTTATTTTTATACTTACTTCAAACCTTTTGGGAATTTTCCCAGGAATTGGGTCTTTTATGTTAGAAATAGAAGGCAAGGAAGTTTCTATTTTTCGTTCTCCTGCAAGTGATTTAAATTTTACCTTAGCCTTTGCTGTTATTTCTGTTTTGATGACAAATATTTTAGGTATGGTATCGGTAGGATTTTTTAATCATGTTGGTAAATTTTTAAATTTTACAAATCCAATAAGTTTTTTTGTAGGTATACTAGAAATTATTTCAGAAGTTGCAAAAGTTATTTCTTTATCTTTTAGGTTGTTTGGTAATGTTTTTGCAGGAGAAGTCTTACTTACAATAATATTTTTTTTAGCGCCATATTTTATACCATTACCATTTTTGTTTTTAGAGCTTTTTATTGGAATAATACAAGCATTTATATTTGCAATGATAACACTGGTTTCTATTTCTCTTCATACAGCAATACACGAGCATTAATGGATAGTTTTAAAAAATAAAGGTCAAATAAAATAATAATATTAATAATAAAAAAATATGGAAACTGAATCAATTCGTTTATTAGTAATAGCTAGCGTTATTGTAGTGGGTACTATTACTCCAGCCATTTCAATAGGTTTAATTGGATCAAATGCAGTAAAATCAATTAGCAGAAATCCAGAAGCGGCATCAAAAATCCAGACAGCTATGATTTTGTCTATTGCTTTTGCCGAAGCCATTGCAATTTATGCGCTGGTTATTTCTTTGATAATTAAGTTTGTAGTTTAATTATCGTTTCACTAAAATAATTTTTTAATGAATGAACTTTTTGAACAATTAGGAATAAACTGGAAGCTTTTTTTAAGCCAATTAGTTAATTTTTTTATACTTTTACTTGTATTAAGAGCTTTTGTTTATAAGCCTCTTTTAATTGTTATAAAAAAACGTAACGATAAGATAAGAGAAGGCTTAGTAAAAGCGGAAGAGGCAGATATAAGATTAAAAGAGGTTGATATTATTGCAAAAAATAAATTAAAACAGGCCGACCAAAATTCTATAGATATTATTAAAAAAACCGAAGAAAAAGCGAAAGTTTTGGGAGATAATCTTCAAAAAAAAGCAGAAGGTCATCAAAAAGAATTAATGGAACAAATTCAACTGGGTTATAAAAAACAACAAGAGGAGATAAGGCATCTTGTTTATAAAGAAGCTTCAGAATTAGTTAAAAAAGCAATTGAAAAAACAATAGAATTAAGCCCCAAAAACATAGATGATGCTTTGATTAAAAATGTAGTTTTGAAAATGAAAAATAATGAAGTATAAACCCAAAGATTATGCGACAGCCTTAATAGAGTTGATTTTAAAAAAAACAACATTGTCGCAAGAAAAAAAAATATCAGATAATTTTTTAAATCTACTAGAAAAAAATGGAGACATTGGTAAGGCAAAAAAAATCATTGCTTTAGTAGAAGTCTTGTTTTTTAAAAAAACAGGCAGAAAAAAAATCATATTACAAACAGCAAGAAAAATGAGTTCAGAACAGAAGGGTTTATTGGAGTCTTTGGTAAAAAAAGGAGATATTGTAAAAGAAGAAATTAATAAAGAATTAATAGCTGGAGTAAAAATAATAATTAATAATGAGAAGCAGTTTGATGCCTCAATGAAAAAAAAATTAGAAAATATTTTTTAAAATATGAGTTACGAAATTTTAGATAAAATAAAGCAAGCCATAGAAGGATATAAAGATAGTACAGAATGGGAAGAAATTGGCAAAGTTATTGAGTCTGGAGATGGGATATTAAAAATATCTGGGCTGGCTAATGTTCGATCTCAAGAAGTTTTAGAAATAGAGGTTGGTAAAGAAAAAATAAAAGCAGTTGCTTTAAATTTAGAAGAAGATTCTATTGGAGCACTTGTTTTAGGTAATGGCTCTTTTATCAAATCGGGGCAAACAGTGAAAAGAACAAAACAACTTCTTTCTATTCCTGTGGGAGAGCAATTATTGGGCAGGGTTATTGATCCATTTGGAAATCCATTAGATGGCAAAGGCCCACTTTTTTCAGAGAAAGACCTATCTCTGCGGGCAGGAAAAGCCACATTTAACTTTTTAGAAAATGATGCTCCAAATGTTATTGATAGAGAATCGGTCAATTATCCTTTGCATACTGGAATTAAAGCAATCGACTCAATGATTCCTATTGGACGAGGCCAAAGAGAGCTTATTATTGGCGACCGCCAAACAGGAAAAACAGCTATTGCTTTGGATATAATAATAAATCAAATTCAAGACAATCCTAAAAATCCTCCGGTTTGTATTTATGTTGCAATTGGACAAAAGGAATCAAAAATTGCAAAAATAGTTGAAACTTTAAAAAATAATAATGCGTTAGCTTTTACAACTGTTGTCTCGGCTTCAGCCTCAAGTCCCGCAAGTTCTTGGTATTTAGCTCCTTTTGCTGGATGTGCTATTGGTGAATATTTTAGAGACAAAGGTAAAGATGCAGTTATAATTTATGACGACCTCTCAAAACACGCTTGGGCATATAGGCAAATATCTTTGTTATTAAGAAGGCCACCGGGAAGAGAGGCGTATCCTGGAGATATTTTTTATTTACACTCAAGGCTTTTAGAAAGAGCGGCCAAGCTTTCAAAAGAAAAAGGGGGAGGATCTTTAACCGCTTTACCTATTGTTGAAACCCAACTGGGCGATGTTACTGCATATATTCCTACTAATGTTATTTCAATTACAGACGGCCAAATTTATTTGGAATCAG
>CAYHHX010000040.1:0-4251 GCA_964356545.1 uncultured Candidatus Saccharibacteria bacterium
TCAAAAAGTTTTGAAATTAGTTTTGGATAAACTCTTGATAATAAAACGACTGACCCCTTTGGAGTTTCTTCAACTTTTAAAATATATAATTTTAAACGCTGACTGGGCTTGTAAAACTCTCCTGGGATTTGTTCGTCTTTATTTAAAATTCCTAAAGTTTTACCAATATCTATAAAAACAGTACCACCCTCGATCCTTTGCACGACGCCCGAAATAATTTCTCCTTCTCTGGACCTATATTCTGAAAAAATAGTTTCTTTTTCTGCCTCTCTTATTTTCTGTAAAATGACCTGCTTAGCTGTTTGGGCGGCAATTCTGCCATAGTCTTGCTTTGATTCTAAGGGAATTTCTAACTCTTCTGCAACTTTAATTTTAGGGTTATCTTTTTTTACATCATCGAACATTATGTGTTTCTCTGAATTAAAAACAACTTTTTTTTGTTCACTTTCTTTTTCTAATTCTTCAGCAGGAATCACCTTTTTTTCTTTTAGTGCTTCTATCTCCTCTTCTGTATAAAGCATTGATTCATCAACCACCAGCTTTATCTGCCAAAACTGAACATCGCCAGAAACAGGGTTAAATTTTGCCTTTATTTTCTGGCCTTTTTTGCCATAATCTTTTTTGTATGCAGTAGCAATAGCTGCTTCCAGTGTTCCTATAATTACTTCTGGAGAAATTCCTCGTTCTTCTGCAATTTGAGCTAAAGCTCTTTGAAATAATTTTATATCCATATATTTTATTATATTTAATTCAAAAAAATTGCCCGTGGTCAAACGGACAAATTTATTCTAATTCTCATCTGTTTTGAGCTTACTAAAAAATAGACCTTGTGTCAACACTCATGTTATACCCAAGACTGTATACTAATTTTTCACAGTATATCCACAAGATATTATTTATTTTATTGTTTTGTCTAGCAAAGGATATAATTCTTTATCAATTTTTCTTTCAAAACAAGCTCGGCCGGCTAAATGATCCCAATTTTGAGAATATCCATCATAAGGATAAGCAGCAACAGGTATTTGTCGTGCGCTTTTAGTTGCTCCTAATTGTACATTGCTATTCAAATTAAAAACTGTGCATAATTCAAATGTTAAAGCCATTGAATCTTTTATGTTATATTCATAGGATATTTTATTTTGAGGATCCTGGGGTACAAAATAACCCGATATTGAATCGTTTAAATCAGATAAATTTTGAGGTAATTGCCCTTTTCTTTGCCAATAATTTACAACTTGTGATTGGATATTTTGTAAGTCGTTAATTTTTTGCTGGTCAAATTGCACTAATCTTGCCTGCATAGGAGAACCAACTATAAAAAATGCTCCGATAATTAAAATTAAAACAATAATGCTTGTTATAGATGCAAAATATTTTGCCGATTTAGATGGAATACTGCGCCTTACATCGTCTAAATAATATCCAAAAATAACTCCAACAACTATTAATACCGAAAGAGCTTTTAAAATAAATCTTGCTTTAATTTCTCCTCCTAAAAAAGTATTAATAACAAAAATCAAGTCACCAACAATAACTAATGATGTAATAAAAAGAGTAAGGTATATTAACCATTTTCTTATTTTAGATTCCCTTACTTGCGCTTCTTTTTCATAAATTTTATTTAAAAACCATGAAACTAAAATAAAAAGAGGAAAAACTATTATTAAAGAAGAAACAGCAAACCTAATAGGACCGGCAAATCCCATGTATCCATAATCGTAATTTAAAACATCTGGAAAAAAGTAATTTACATACTGCCAACATAAGGTTATAAAACTTATTGCTGACCAATACATTGTTACCACCGCAAAAAGATGCAAAAAAACATCGCGAGGCAAATTTCGCTTAACGGCTTGAACTTGAAAGTCTTCCATAATATTTTTTATTAAAATTAATTATTCGCAGCCCTCACAAATATTTTTATCTTGTGGGTCTTCGTTAATTTCTTTTTCTTCTGCCATAGTTTTTAAAACTTTTGTTATTAATTATAAGGGGCTGTATGCAGTTCTAAACCCCTTGAGATTATCATCAAACTGCATACAGTCTTTTTGCATTCTTGCAATGTCTTATCTCTCTTTTTGAAAGTAATATTGGCACCGAGGACAAACTGTTTTTTTCGTGTAGCGAAATATAACATCACAAGAACGCCATTTTGCGTGTTTACAGCGGCATTTAGTCCTCCGACAACAGCGACACTGCAAATCTCGACAATTTGCTACCGGTATTAGCTGTTTGTAAAGCATCGCATTCTCCTTGCAAAGAACTCTATGACTGTCAGACTTGGCTCTGAGGTATAACGACACTGCTATTTACCCAGAACTAAATCTACCAACTTTATTATAACTTATTATTTAATTATTAAAAACATTACCACTACACTGATAAAATAAATTATAACACTATTTTACAAGTATACAAAAACTAAAAATTAGACAACTTCGCTTCTCCTCTATTTTCATCTTCGTCATCTTCTGTTTCTTCATTATTATCTTCTTTTTTTTCGTTGTCTAATTCATTATCTGCGTCTGCCAAAAATCCACCTGCTTGAAAAGTCCAAAGTTTTTTATATAAACTATCATCTCGGCTTATCAGCTCATTATGACTGCCTTGTTCAATAACTTTTCCATTATCAATAACAATGATACGATCCATTTTTCTAATAGTTGATAAACGGTGGGCAATAACAATTGTTGTTCTATTTACCATTAAAATATCTAAAGCATCTTGAATTAATCCTTCAGAGCGCGAATCCAAACTCGATGTAGCTTCGTCCAGTACTAAGATGGGTGCATTTTTTAAAATTGCCCTAGCAATGGCAACTCTCTGGCGTTCGCCTCCAGACAATTTAATACCTCGTTCACCAACATAAGTTTCTAATCCATAAGGTAAATCTTTTATAAAGTCATCGCAATGTGCCAGCTTAGCAGCTTTTTCAATTTCTTCTTTTGTGGCAGTAGATTTTCCATAACCAATATTTTCTGCTAATGTCCGATGAAACAAAATTGTATCTTGGGGCACCATAGCAATATTTTTTCTTAAGCTTCCTTGCGTTACATTAGAAATATCCATTCCATTAATAATAATTTCTCCTGAAGTGGGAGAATATAAGCGCAATAATAATTTTATAAAAGTAGTTTTTCCCGCGCCCGAAGGCCCAATCAAAGCCACCTTTTCGCCAGGTTTTATTTTCAAGTTTATATTATCTAAAACTTTTCTTGTTTCATTAAAATTAAAACTCAAATTTCTAAACTCAATTTCTCCGTTATTAACTAAAAGCTCCTTGGCTGTTAGTTTATCTTTTATTTCATGTGGCAAAAGTAAAATTTCAACCATTTCTTTTGCGTCGGCATATCCTTGATATATGTCTCTTACTGTTCTGGTAAATCCCCATAATTCATGAATTAAATTTATCAAATAGGCTTGAAGTAAAACAAAAACACCAACTGTTATTAATCCTTCTTCCCAATACCTAATAGCAAAAAAGAATAAAATAAACTCCATTGCAAAACTCAAAAAACCCTGCCCGGCTTCCACTATAGAGCCTAAATTCCAAGTAAATCTTGTACTTTTAGCTTGCTCGTCAGTAACATTTTTATAACCATTTGACTCATCTTTAAAGCTATCAAAAAGTGCAACAGTATTTTGATTAGTTATTGTATCTGCTAAATAACCTGTTGACTTAGAGTCGATTTCGGCAACCTTGATATCGTATTTGAGCTTCCACTTTGAAAAAACAGTATTAAAAGTTAAAAAAATAGCCGCCCAGATAAGAATAATTAAAGCAATCCATTTATTAATAAATAAAACAACTATAAATATTGAAATCACCTTAACGGTAAGTGGTAATAAATCCCAAGTTAAATGGTCTGACAATCTTTCAAAAGCTCTGGCAAAACGATTAACTCGCTGAACTAATGACCCGGTAAAACTGTTACCAAAAAAAGAATGCGAATGCTGTATTAAATAGTCATAGGATTGTTGCTTTAATTTTGCCATCACTGCCGTCTGATAAGTAATATTCGCCAAAGTGGCAATACGATAAAAAAGCCAAAAAAATCCGTTCAAAATAGCAATATAAATAACTATCATTAACAAATTTTTTGCAACAATTGATTTATCGCCAGTGGTTGTTAAAATATCAAAAAATTGTTTATAAAAAATTGGAGTTATAACAGCAATAATATTAGCTGAAATAACTGAAAATAACAACAAAAAAAGCCACCACTTTTGTGATTTTATTCCACGCCAAAA
>CAYHHX010000041.1:0-4000 GCA_964356545.1 uncultured Candidatus Saccharibacteria bacterium
ATGGGTGGTTAGCTCAGCGGCAGAGCATTGCATTCACATTGCAGGGGTCACAGGTTCAAGTCCTGTACCACCCACACAATATGGCTACTTTTAAAAAAAATATTTGGACACAACATTCTCAATTGAAAATAAAACAATATGGACTTTCAAAAAGTAAATTACTACAAATACTTTATAAACCCGAGAGAAAAGAATTAGGCATAGTGCCAGGTACAATAGCTGTAATGAAAACAAATAAATCTTTTTCAAAAATTAAATTAGTTGGTTGGCGAAAAAAAGTTCCAGGTGAAATATGGCTAATGTATAAAGATATTAAAGATACAAGAAAAATAATTAGTGCTTGGCGATATCCGGGAGTTTCCAAGCCCGGGGAAAAAATTCCAATACCCGATGATATAAAACAAGAAATTATGAGTGGGAAAATTATCGAATAAAGCGGAAATAAGGATATTTTTCAACGTCCGCCAAACCCACGGCCAGCCCGAACTGAAAAATATCCTTATTTCCGCCTTACAAATTAAAAATTAAAATAAAAATTATTATGATAAATAAAATTATAGGTTATTCATTATTAATTGCGGGTCTGTTGTTGATAATTTTTACGCTTTACCAATCTTATAATATTTTTGTGGGACATTCTTTGCCTCCCTTAATATTTAAAGTGCAGGCTCCCATACCGCCGTTAAAGACTAATGTTACCGGTAGTTTGCAGGATTTACAAAAACAACTTAACGACGAAATATCAAAACAAATTATTCAAATGATTCCAGCCGATACTCTGCCTAAAATTTTAAATTTATTCAGTTGGTCAATATTATCCGGAATTTTTATTTTTGGCGGGAGTCAAATAGCTATTTTAGGTGTAAAAATGATAAAATAAAATAATCAAGATGGAAAAATCTGAAAGACAACCTGTCTTTGCTAAAAACTTCAAAGAGGCAAGGGAAAATATTATAGTTACATGGTTTTTGTGGCACTTTTATGAAATGTTAAAGTTTTTGTTTTCAGTTTGGCGTAATTATCTTTTATTTGTTTTAGATTATTTTTCAATTCTCTTGCTTTTAAAAACTCTTTTCTCGCCATGGAGAAAGTATAATTGGGTTTATCCAAAGGGATTTGATGTAAAAGAATTTTTTAACACTCTTATTTCTAATACTTTTTCTAGAATTTTAGGAGCTATGTGTCGAATAGTTTTAATTATAATTGGCGCCATAGCCCAGATTTTTATTTTTATTACAGGGGGTATTGTCATTTTTTTGTGGTTATTAATTCCTTTTATTATAATCGGCTGTATTTTATTTTTATTTTAAAACAATGTTTAATTTTGATATTAAAAAAACGGATATTTTCTGGGTAGCAAAAATAGAAAAGTCTTTTCTTTTCGTGTTCGCTAAACTTTTTGAAAGATTATTTTTTTATTTATTTATTTTTTCTTTGATTTCGGTTGTCTTTGTGCTCTTAGGCTTAATTTCAGAGATCTTTGTAATAAAAGTATTGATTGTTTCTTTGGGAATGTGGCTTTTGTTTTTGGAGCTTTCTTTATTTTTGGAATTTAAAATAAAAAAACCTAATTTAGAAATTAAAATTGCAGATGCTGTTTTAAATATAGATGATTATAACTTAGCAGAATTTTTAAGCTTGGATGCTGTAAAAATTATTGATGACGCAATAAAGTTTTGCAAAAGAAGAAGAATTTCTGAAGTTAGTTCAACGGCTCTTCTTTATTCTGGCCTTAGGATTTCAAAAGAAATAAAACTTATTATGTATAGATTAGGATTAGATATAATAAAACTTCAAGAAGATTTTAAAAACTATTTAGAAAAAACACAAAAACAAACAACATCAGTCGAATCTTTTTCTAATGACTTCCAAGAAGTGATAAAAGAAGCGTTGGTTATTTCTAATGCGAGATCACATCAAAAAATAGGAGAAAAAGAAATTTTAGTTGCCCTGGCTCATCACGACGAATTTTTCAAGAAAGTTTTATTAGATTCAGATTTAAAAGAAAAAGATATTGAAAACATAACCTTATGGTTGGATTCAGTAGAAGGCGTATTTGAATTAACTGAAAAATCGTGGAACTCTGAAAATCTTTCAAGATATGGTTCTTTGGGTAAAGATTGGGCATCGGGCTATACGATAACTTTGAACAATTTTTCTATTGACTGGAGGGATGTTGTTTCAAAGTGGAGGTATCGTGAAATTATAGGTCATAAAAAGGAAATTGACGCAGTTCAAATGGTTTTAGGCAGATCTAGTTTAACCAATGCTTTAATAGTGGGTGATGCTGGCACTGGCAGAAAAAGTATAATTGAGGCCATAGCTCAAAAATGTTATTTAGGAACAAGTTTGGCGGAATTAGACAATAAAAGAGTTGTTGAATTAGATATGGTAGCTCTTCTTTCTCAAATTCAGAGTTCAGAAAAATTAGAGCTTGTGTTAAATCAGATTTTTGAAGAAACACTGGCAGCCGGTAATGTTATTTTAGTAATTGATGAAATACATAACTTTGTAGGGGAGGGCGCACAAAAACCAGGTTCAATTGACATCTCTGGTATTTTATCAAAATATCTGCCTTTGCCGGGTTTTTGCTTTGTGGGTATTACAGACTATAATGGGCTTCATAATAAAATAGAAGACAATTCTTCTTTTCTCTCTTTTTTTAGAAAGGTTGAAGTTTCAGAAATTTCAGAATCAGAAACAATTAGAACCTTGCAAAATTTAGCTTTAGAACTAGAACAAAAGAACAAAATTTTAGTAGTTTATCCTGCCATCAGAGAAATAGTCAACTTAACGGGCAGATATTTACCTAGTACTCCTTTCCCTAAAAAAGCCATAGATATTTTAGACGAGGCAGTTGTTTATTTGAGGTCCATAAATGAAAAAGTTCTCTTACCGCATCATATAGCTAAAGTTATTTCTGATAAAACAGAAATACCGGTAGGTAAAATGGAATTCAAAGAAAAGGAAGTATTATTAAATTTGGAGAATTTAATCCACCAGAGAATAGTTAATCAAGAAGAGGCAGTAAAAGAGATATCTATTGCTATGCGAAGAGCAAGAGCGGGTATTGCCTCCAAAAAAAGACCAATGGGTACATTTTTATTTTTAGGGCCCACTGGGGTTGGGAAAACAGAAACATCAAAAGCACTAGCTGAAATTTATTTTGGAGGTGAAGAAAAAATGACAAGAATTGATATGTCTGAGTTTCAGATGATATCGGATATACCTCGTTTAATAGGCCAAACTAGTCCAGTGGAAATGCAAGGTCTTTTAACAACGCCAGTTAGAGAAACTCCTTTTTCTTTGATTTTGTTAGACGAAATTGAAAAAGCGCATCCTAATATTTTAAATTTATTTTTACAGGTTTTTGACGAAGGCCATATCACTGACGGACAAGGCAGAAAAATTGTTTTTACCAATACCATAATTATTTGCACTTCCAATGCAGGAGCAGAAAATATTTTCAAAATGGTTGAAGCAGAAGAAAAAATAGAAAAGGATAAACTTTTAAATTTGCTTTTTGAAAAAAGATTATTTAAACCAGAGTTTATAAATCGTTTTGATGCCATGGTAGTTTTCAAGCCCCTTACAAAAGAAAATTTATTAGATATTGCTAAATTGATGCTGGGTAGTTTGAAAAAGAATTTACAGGAAAAAGAAATTGAATTTATCATTACAGATTTTCTTTTAGAAAAAATAGTTGAGCTTTCATATAAACCAGCCTTTGGAGCTAGAGAAATGAGAAGAGTAATACAAGATAAAGTAGAAAATTCTGTTGCACAAGCTCTTTTGTCTGATAAAATAGCCAAAGGAGACAAAATTGAAATTGATTCTGAAAGCTTTGAAGTAATAGTTAGTCCATAAATCGAGTAAATTTATTGTACGGCAATAAGGCGAAAGTGTGGGAAACAGCTGAAATTGGCTGTTTTTTTTGTGTAATTATTATTGTGCGACAGTAGTTAGAAAGTCGTTTGTGGATTACTTGTGGATAAGTAGC
>CAYHHX010000042.1:0-3885 GCA_964356545.1 uncultured Candidatus Saccharibacteria bacterium
GCGAACGTTTCTT
The DNA here is from genome assembly GCA_964356545.1 of uncultured Candidatus Saccharibacteria bacterium. Taxonomy (GTDB): domain Bacteria; phylum Patescibacteriota; class Minisyncoccia; order Minisyncoccales; family Staskawiczbacteraceae; genus JACPYG01. Next base: position 14 of record CAYHHX010000042.1, read on the forward strand.
TGGGTGAACTAATTATACACTTTGCACGAACTTTTTTCGAGAGGAATCCCTAGCGTGCCTCGCACGTGCTACGCACGCCTGTGTATGCACACAGTTTCTCCAAAGGAGAAAGCGAGGCACGCAATGCAAACGCACTCCGCCACAACTAATCTGGGGCTAATGAGGCGGAGTGAAGGACTCGCCCGCGCGGAAGAGGGGTCTGGGGAGGAATCCGCGCGGGCTTCGGCTTTTTGTTTTGGCGAAATTCGGGTGGGGGGCTAAATTGAATTTATACCTACTACCAATATTTTTTCTAATCAGATTGCCAAGTTTCGTTTATTAAAATTTCCGCCATTCTAATCGTTGTGTAAAAGGCATTTATTGTTAAATATACAAACAACAAAAAGGTAGATAAAAGTAGATGATCATATACTCCTATATCTCTCAAAAATAGAGCTGTTGAAAAAAATATTGCTACAACAAAAGGATAGACGGTATATTTAACCAAGTTAGACCAGATGACTGTGACATGTTCAGCTTTGAGTTTATTTTTTATAATTTCAATAACGATGGTAAAAAATGTTGCAGTGAAAGCCCCTATAGAAATTAATAAATAAATCATTTTTTCTGTTATTGAGATAAAGATTTCCCGATCAAAAAGTGGAAACCAAGAAGTTATGTCTAGTTTAAGCCAACAAATATCAATAAAAGAAAAAATAAATAGAAGCCAAAAAATCTGTATCCTAATTGGGGTAAATAATTTACTATAAATTCGCATGGTAATATATTCCGGACTCCATTTTTTTAATTTTTCCATATAATTTTTTAGTTTGACTAAGCCAGACCTAGCTGTTTAAACCTCCAGATATAAGATTAATCATCATATCATCTTGAGTTTCTTTTGCATCTTTTTCTTCTTCTTGCTTCATTATTTGGTAAATTTTCTCCGTTTCTTCTTTAAACTTTTTACTTTCTTCACCTTTTAACGTTTTTGCGTGCTCTATTCGTCTACCTAAAATTTTCATATTGTGTCGTCGCCAAAATTTTCTACCTTCTCTATCTACTTGTCTTTTTGTCATTCTATCATAGTCACCAAGTAAAATTCCCATTTCGTGGACTTTACCGTTTCCATAAGTTGCCCTATAAAGAAAACGATTATTCTCCGCTATCTCGCCAAAGGGCACGATAAGACAAAATTCTTTAACTTCAGAATCTGTTGCTTTTTTATTTACAAGAGGAATGTTGGTAATTATATATAGAAAATATTTACGAAATTGAAACCATTCATCTTTTGTTATTTCTTCAGGTAAATTATTCTCAATTAAAAACTTTTGTAATTCTTCTCTAAAAGTTTCTAGAGCGATTTTAGTCATTCCTTCCTTGGTATCAAAATTAATTGTTTTTAAGAAACTAATAGCATCTTTTCTGTCAAGTTTAGTATGCAAAATCCAGCAACAATACATATTTAGTGTTGGATATTTTTGACTAAGAATTTTATTTGATTCTAATTTTTTTCTAATTTCACTAAGAATGTAAGTAACCTGTTTTTCTGAGCGAATTAGAGATTTAAGTTCTTTTATTAAACTATCTAATTGTTTGTTCATAAATTATTGTGTGGCTCTAAAAATAATATATGCAATAAAAATAGCCCAACCAACCCAACGAACCCAAGGTTTCATATTTGAATTAGCTCTGTTTATAAAAAAGAAAAAGAAAATTATAATAAATATTATTGTAAAAAAAGTTTCCATATTACCTATTCAATTTTTGTTTAACTTCCTCAATTGAGTTGCAATCAATTAATTTATCAATTATGGAATCAAGTAATCCCAATGGATTTGTATAATTTCCATTCATAAATATTGTAAAAGCATCGTCCAAATTATTTGTTTGCCATATCGTTTTTGTAGGGAAAGATAGAAATCCAATTTTAGAAATTTTTACTCCACTTTGTGCTATTGAAATAAATATTTTCTCTCCATTATCAAAATCAAGTTGAGAAAATGTCCCTGCTTTTTCTCCGTTTTTATATGTTTTAATTTCTGCCATATTGTTATATTATGTGCGTTTAAGAAATGGGTAGCGAACTTTTAAAAAATTATCATATGTCATTAATGTACCCATAAAAAAGAGAAGGAAATCTTCGTGAAGATTTTTTGATAGGTTTGCCACAGATAATCCTCCTTCATTTATGTATGATGAAAGCAAGAGTTCGGATTCTTCTGATATTTTTCTACCATTGTTTTTGTTGTATAACTCTTCAAAGGACTGAAATCTATTATAAGTTTTATTAAATTTAAAAATTTCTCCAATATCTTTAAGAGCAGCATATTTTGAATAAGTTTTTGTTGCACCAGTAAAGGAATCGCCATAACTTATCAGCGTAAAAAATAGTAAAAAATTTAAGATTTCGTTAAAACCTTTTTCAATCTTAGTATCATCTAAAGAACCATTATAGTTTTTTATAATAAATTCAGATGTCAGTTCTACCGTTGGAAAGGATAACATACACCAATCTTTAAGAACTGGGTTTATTGTTGTGTTGGAATACACTATAGCAGTGTATTTATTACCTACCATTTCTATTAATTTTTTACCCTTTTTATTTTTTAGAGCTTGGAATATCCCCATATTTTTATATTGCCACCATTTTACTTTTGTAGATATCGCTCTATTTTTCTAGATCTATTTTTGGGCCTCTTTCTTTTCCGAAAAGATGCCAAATCGCATCCGTACCCCAGAAATAAATTTTCTGGTCATTTCCAAGACCATAAACTTTCTCCCCCGAACTTGTTATTGATTCAATTTTTATGTCTTTATTTTCCATAAATATTTTTTTTAATTATTAATAATATCGTAATTACCCAATTAAACTATTCTTGTAAGGATTGATTTCTATATTCTTCTATATTAGGAAATATAATACTTGTTCCAAAAGTCGCCTCTTCTATAATAACAAATTTCGCTGTTTTTTCAGTATCTTCCTCGCTAAAATTATCTTTCCATTCATCCTCAACAAACTTCCGTGTCCAATCTACACTTGCCAACTCTTCCTGAGTATCAACATTAATAATGCGGTGATGCACAAAAGCTTCTGCTGTTTTACCAGAAACAATTATCTCTACCCAATTATTTTGATAAGCACAAACATCATTTCCTTTAAAACTAATAAGATTAAAACGTCCATCCCCAACTATTGTCTTACTAGAGGTTGTAGTTTCATTTTTGCGTTCTCTAAATATTTCATCAAACCCACGCCCATCTTTTTGACACTTATTTTGTTTTTCAATTTTTGCTTCAGCAAGTTTTTGTTCTTTTTTAGATTCAGTATAAAAATAAAATATTCCAACTATAGTTAACAACACCAAAACCACAACAATAACTAGTTTATTTTCTTTTATAAAGTTTTTCATAAAATCTTTCATTATTTTTTATTATTGAGTTTAAGCCAACCCAAAATAAAAATTACAGCTATTACTAAAAAATTAAAAGCAAAATCCCTATCGCCATACACAAGATTAGTAAACTCATACATCCTAAATAGATATATGTAAATAAAAATAATTATAGTTATCCACCCCATTATTTCATGCCAATTTTCTTTTATAAATTTTTTCATAATTTATTTAAATCATTGATAAATTAAAACTACAGTAAAGATAACAAGTATGATATTCAAAATAATAATTACCCAACTTGAAAACCTAGTAGACTTGTTCAAGTCTTTTACTGAGTCTCGTAATTCCCTAATTGCTTTATTGTCAGGTGATTCTTGTCCTGGGTTTGACATATTATTTTATAAAATACCCAATATCCTTATTATAAATCTTCGCAAAAATTTGAAGTTCGACAACATCAACTCTTTGCTGTCCTGATTCAACATTCGAGATGTG
>CAYHHX010000043.1:0-3850 GCA_964356545.1 uncultured Candidatus Saccharibacteria bacterium
TAACCTTTCCGAAATTGCCGTGCTTTATAGAGCCAATTTTCAATCACGGGTTTTAGAGGAAGAATTTTTGTCCAAAGGTGTGGATTATCAAGTTTTGGGAACTAGATTTTTTGAAAGAAAGGAAATCAAAGATATTTTGGCATTCTTACGATTTTGCTTAAACCCCGAAAGTATTTCTGATTTGAAAAGAATAATAAATGTGCCACCACGAGGCATAGGCAAAACCACTTTACTTAAAATTGTAGAGGGCAAAGAAGAATCCTTGCCGGCTGGGATGAAAATAAAAATGAATAATTTTAGGGAACTCCTCCGAAAAATTAAAAATTTTGCTTTGCAAAATCCACCATCTAAAACTATTTTGTTTATTGCCCAAGAAGTAGGCTTGAACACCAATTTAGAAAAATCAGAAGAGGGAACAGAAAGAATTGAAAATATAAAAGAGTTAGCGGTGCTAGCTTCGCGCTACGATAAATTGTTTTCAGATAATGGACAAGGAAATGATTGGGAAGAAGGAATAGAAAAGTTAATAGAAGATACTTCTCTGGCTTCAGATCAAGACAGCGACAAAGAGGAAAAAGATGGAGTGAGACTTATGACCGTCCACGCCAGTAAAGGCCTTGAATTTGCTTATGTTTTTGTCACTGGTTTAGAAGAAGGTCTTTTTCCTCACAATCGAGATGATGAAAATACAAGTGAAGAAGATTCCGAAGAAGAGCGTCGGCTTTTTTATGTAGCTATCACTCGCACCAAGAAAAAACTTTTTCTCTCCTACGCCCAAACTCGCACCATTTTTGGTAGTCGAGGAATTAATATCCCCTCAGAATTTATTTTGGAAATCCCAGATGAGTACTTAGAGCACGAGTTTTTAGACTACATCCCCAAACACAAACCCCTTCTACACATTGAGTTTTAAGCGATCAGATAATTTCTGGCAGAAAAATCATATTGAGTTATAAATATTTTTTTGAAAGCAATCAAAGAATTCAGTTCATAAAAAACCAGTACAGCTTCTCTGTAATCTTTTTCGTCTACACTCCTATACGAAAGGGGTGGCAGCCCATAAGCCAAAAGCATCGCGTTGGCAAAAAGTCGGCCCGTTCTTTTATTACCATCTTCAAATGGTTGTATATAACTTATGCCCAAAATTGATACTAGGGCTTTGGCATATCCATCTGACATTTTAGAAACGGCTTTAGCAAGATTTTCTACAGCTTCTCTGATTTGATACTGATTATCAAGAGGTTTATAAATAGAGCCAAGCACCCCAACAGGTTTTGAGCGAATATTATTTTTAATATTCAAGTCTTCAATGAGAATTGAATGGATGCTTTCCAAATTTTTGATATTTAGTTCTTTAAATTCTGCTCTGTTTTTATATATAAAATCAAAAGCTTTTTTATGATTTAATATCATCAAAGCCTCTTCTTTTTTGTGACCAGGCAATTCAATACCATGCGAAATAAGGTTTTCCGTATCCAGTAGGGTATATGTATTACCTTCAATTTTGGAGGATTTCCATGATAGTTCTATGATAAATCTTTCTAATTCTTTTTTATGAATGGTTTCCGAAACATTTTTTATTTTTTCTTTGTAATAATTTGTAGCCTTTGTTAAAATCTTTAGTTCTTCATCCAAAAAAGGATAGAAATTGATATTTTCAAATAAATTATAATTATATTCTTTTGCCCCATTCCTTTTATCTGGCTCTGTTTGACAATATACAGATGCATCTACGCTTGAAATCAATTTTCCAAAATCATTTAAAGAATACGCGGTTGATCTCCCAATACCACCAGAAACTAAAATTTTCTCAGATTCCATTTTTGACAAAAGACGTTTTACAGTCACCAAAGAGACCTCCTCGACGAGTAGGAGGTTTTTGTGGATATCAGAAGATTTGGATTTTCCTAAATTTCTAACTATTTCTATTACTTTGTTCTCTCTTTGGTTTAATTTTATCATTATCGTATCATTTAATACACATTATCGTATCAAAATGATACGATAATGGCAAATTATAACCTGTGGACAACTTTTTTAGCAAACTTATGAAAACAATAGCAGCAGACTTGCTAATACAAAAAAGAAATAGGTTTTTACTACCGGTTTTTCGTTATAAGGTTTTTTATTTATGTAATACCAAGAAGCAAGAGCCGTTGGAATTGCGGCTATAAATAAAATATAAATACCAGAAAAAATTGGCACAAGTAAAAAAGAAATGCTCGTAAAAATGCCCACCACTTTTGGCCCCCAGATATCGCCAAATACTATAGGCACTGTTTTGATACCGGCTTTTTTGTCTCCCTCAATATCTTTCATATCACGAACATGAGAAGCAAAGAAAAATATGATCACCACAGCTAAAGCTAATTTGGTGGGGAAAATTGCAACATATTTGAGAGGCGAAAGGAGGAAAAACCCAGCCAAAACAGCGGTCAAACAACAAAGTCCAATAACAAAAGAAGAGAAAAATGGAATAATTTTATATCTAGTTGGAGGCACGCTATAAACATAATAAAGAGCGGTAAAAGCAAGAACAAAGAAAAGGGCGGTATAGCCGGCCAAAAATCCGGAAATAATGGTAGCGACCAAGAAAATATATGAAGCCTGTTTCATATCTTCTTTGTTCAAAGAATTGGCAACCAGGGGACGAGCGGGATCAGAAATCGCATCTATATCTTCATCAACAATATCATTGGTACAAACGGCAAACATCCAAGAAAAATAAAAAGAAAAGCAAAGAATAAATACAGAGAGCCAATCGTTCCAATTAAAACTAACATTGGGGAAAATTGTGTAAGCAGCAAAAAGACCCAAAAAAATCATCAGCAAATAATGCGTGACTCTTTCTGGTCGAGAATTTTTAATAATAGCCCCAAGTTTTTCTTTAAAATTTGAACGAAACCAAACAAAAGTGGCACTAATTAATATTAAAAATAAAATTTTTCCCATCAAAAAATTAAATGCAATTTCAAATAAACGAATAGTAGAAGAATACTGCAAAGAACTATGAAGATTATTTAATATTGTCGCCGAATTTTCTATTGAATTTTGAATAAAAAATAGTGGCTGATTAAAATAATTTCCTGAAGTAGCGTAACCAAAAAATAAATTCAAAATTCCCGGCAAAGATACAAAAATAAAGGCCAAAAAATAAATAATAAGAGCAGAAAAAATGGCCCATTTTATGCTTTTTTTAACAAAATAAACAAAAAAACCAAAACCCAAAACAGCTAGTGCGACTTCAATTCTCATGCCAATTGTAATCCCAGTATAAATATTTGGCCCAAAAAAAGTGAACAAAGAATGAAGCATTTCTTTGGGAGATTCAAAAAGATAAGTCATCGTTATTTTTTGCCCTCTACCCACAACCCAATCGACAATTGGCGCGACAAAAATAATTGCCGACGACATCGCAATAAATTGCGGAGCAACATTTTTCCAGCTTGGAATAAGTTTTTGAAAGATAATTAAAAGAACCAAAAAAGAAGCCATGAAAAACAAATAATAATGTAAAAGGGTTGACGCGTCAGAGGCAAAAAACCCACTTGGAGTTTGACTAGAAAGAGATTCAAGAAAAAAACGCACCATGAGTACTCCCGATACTCCAACGAGCCAGCTGATCGGAGTAATTTTTATACTCTCTAGATAAAATTTAAAATTATTGAGCATACATTGATTTAAATACTAAATTGTTATTGTATTATGGGGCATGCAAGCAAAAAAGTCATTAGGACAAAATTTTTTGAAAGATAAAGGCATTTTGAAAAAAATAGCTGATTTTGCGCAAATTGGAAAAGAAGATGTGGTGGTAGAAGTTGGACCAGGGGAGGGATCTTTAACTGAACTG
>CAYHHX010000044.1:0-3827 GCA_964356545.1 uncultured Candidatus Saccharibacteria bacterium
TCGTCTTTTTTAAGCCTTATCCCTTTTACTCCAGCCGCTCCTCTTCCCATTGGTCTTATATCTTTTTCTTTAAATCTAATAGAAATTCCACTTTTTGTTGTCAGAATTATATCATCATTGCCAGTAGTTTTTACTACTTTTTTTAATAAATCTCCTTTTTCCAATTTTATTGATATAATTCCGCTCTTTCTAACATTATCAAATTCTTCTAAACTAGTTTTCTTTATTCTGCCATTCTTTGTGACCATTACTAAATATTTTGCCGGCTCTGCGCCAAATCCGTTAGATGCGGGCTTTATTGCATTATTTTTTTCCATTGTAACCAATGACAAAACTTTTTCTTCTGTTGAAAGCTCTAAAAAGTTTAAAAGCCCTCTGCCACGAGCAACCCTGGTGCCCTCTGGTATTTCGTAAACCTGTGTCTGAAAAACTTTTCCAGAATCTGTAAAGAAAAGTAAATTATCATGAGTAGAAGCGCAAATAAAATGTTCAACTATGTCATCTTGCATAGTTTTCATGCCCATAATCCCCTTACCTCCGCGTTTTTGGATTTTGTAAGTTGTTGGATTAATTCTCTTAATGTATCCGCCAGTAGTTAAAGTAACAATTGTTTCTTCTAATGGCACCAAATCTATTTCGGTAATTTCTCCCAATTTTTGTTTTATAACTTTTGTTCTCCTTTTATCTCCATATTTTTCTTTTAAATCTTGAAATTCTTTTTTAATAATGTCTTTTAACTTGTCTGCATCTTTTAAAATTGCTATTAATTCTTTAATTTTATTTAAAATTTCTTTTAACTCGTCTTCTATTTTCTTTCTTTCAAGGCCAGCTAATGTTTGAAGTCGCATTTCTAGTATAGCCACTGCCTGTCTTTCGGTAAGTTTAAACTTTTTAATTAAATTAATTTTTGCTTCTTCTTTGTCGGCTGACTTTTTTATTACAGCAATTACTGCATCAATGTTTTTTAAAGCAATAACTAATCCTTCCAAGATATGGGCTCTTTCTTTTGCTTTTTCTAAATCAAATTTTAATCTTCTTGTAATTACCTCTTTCCTGTGTGCTATAAAATAAGAAAGGACATCGGAAAGAGCCAATGTTTTAGGCTGAATACCATCAACCAAAGCCAACATATTTAAATGAAATGTTTTTTGAAGATTAGTAAATTTATAAATCCTATTTAAAATTCTTTGTGGTTCAAATCCTTTTTTTACATCAATGACAACTCTCATTCCTTCTCTATCTGATAAATCTTTAATATCCCTTATACCTTCAATCTTTTTTTCTGAAACCAAATTGGCCATTTGCTCTACCATATCAGCTTTAGAAACTTGATAGGGAATTTCTGTAATTATAATTTGATCTGCGCCATCTTTTTTTTCTACAATATCTGCTTTGCCTCTCATTATAATAGCTCCTTTACCTTGCGAATAAGCAGAAATTATTTCTTTTTGATCATAAATAATTCCTCCTGTAGGGAAATCTGGCCCCTGAATAAATTGAAATAAATCAGGAGTTTCAGCTTTGGGATTTTCTATTAAATAAATTAGCGCATCCATTACTTCTGTTAAGTTATGGGGCGGAATATTAGTTGTCATGCCAACCGCAATACCTAAGCTACCGTTTAAAAGTAGCTGAGGCAAAGGCGAAGGAAGAACAATTGGTTCTTGCCTTGTACCGTCATAATTATCAATAAAGTTAACTGTATCTTTTTCAATATCTTTTAGCGTTTCTTCGCCAATAAGAGAAAGGCGGCACTCTGTGTATCGCTGGGCGGCTGCTGGATCATTATCAATACTTCCAAAGTTACCCTGAGGGTCAATAAGGGGATACCTCAAAGAAAAGTTTTGCGCCATTCTCACTAAAGAGTCGTAAACAGCTATATCTCCATGAGGATGATACTTTCCAAGAACTTCTCCGGTTACGGCGGCCGATTTTCTAAACCTTGCGCTATGACTTAATCCCATCCCGTGCATAGCGTATAAAATTCGGCGATGAACTGGCTTTAATCCGTCTCTTACATCGGGTAAAGCGCGAGCAACAATAACCGACATTGCATAGTCAATGTATGATTCTTTTAATTCTTGAACTATTTCTCTTTTGTTTACTTTACCTATGTTTGTTGATTTTTCTTCTTCTTTATCAGCCATATTTATTATTTATTTTTCTCTATTGAAGGGAAATTAATCTTTTTTATAGATTCTTCTATCTTTGAAAATCTCGTTACTGTATTTTTAAACCAGAAAAAGCCTAATCCTAAAGCTAATATTGTAATAATTCCCCACAAAATTATTTTTTTCTGCTTATCAGGTAAAGCTCTCAATTTTTCTAAATAATTTTTAATCATAATAGTGTTTCTGCTTTCCGCGCCACTATGCTTGTAAAACCACTATTTCTGTTCCATTTTTCTCTAAAGCACTGGATTTTACGGTAAATTTATCCTGTGGAACAATTGAATTTTTACCCATTATTTTTAAAAACTTATCAACACTGTCTAATTTTATTTTTAATTTTGGTAATTCATAATGCATAGGAATTACAATTTTTGGTTCAATTTGAGAAATTATTCTTTGAGCTTCCTGTGAAGAAATAGTAAACTGACCCCCAACTGGAATCATTAAAATATCTATATTACCTATTTTCTCTAACTGTTCATCTGTCAACTGCTTTTGTCCTAAATCTCCTAAATGACAAAATACTAAACCTTCGGCAGAAATTGTATAAATTATATTTCGGCCCCTTTCTTTTCCTTCTGAATCATCATGAAAAGAGGAGACGCCTTTAATAAAAACTTCTTTTACTTCATATTCGCCAGGACCATCTATTAAAAAAGGGTCGCCCTTTATTGCTTTTACATTATTATGGTCATAATGCGAATGAGTAACAAGTAAAATATCAGCAGAAAAATTAGGAACTTTTAGTCCTATTGATTCATCGAAGGGATCAATAACAATATCGGCTATATGGTCTCTTGAATTAGAAACCGAAATCTGAAAGCAGGATTGCCCTGCCCAATTAATTTTTGCCATAATATATTTTACTATTCTATCATAAATCGTTTGTAGTTGCAAAATATAAGAAATAATGTATCATAGACCTATTATTATTAACACTGCTTTACGGTAGCAGAATTCTTTAATCGCAATTAGAGAATGAAAAATTTCCGAAAAAAAATCGTTTTAGATGATAAAAGAAAAAATAAAAGACGGACCAATTCCTCTTACTATTGGTTCAACAATTGATGGGGTAGTTGTCGCCCGCGACCGTTCGTCTCTTTTTATTGATTTAGGGACTTTTGGCACCGGCATAATTTTTGGTAGAGAATTCTACGAAGTGAAAGAGATAATCAAAAATTTAAAAATTGGTGATAAAATTTTTGCTAAAATAGTTGAACTAGAGAATGAAGATGGGTATAAAGAGCTTTCTTTAAAAGACGCCGCAAAAGAAATCAGCTGGCAAAAACTTAAAGAAGCAAAAGAAAAAGGTACAATTTTAAAAGTTAAAATAACTGGTGTTAACAAGGGTGGACTTTTAACAAGTCTAGATAATATCCCTGCATTTTTACCTGTTTCTCAGCTTTCTCCAGAAAATTATCCTCGTGTTATTGATGCTGACAAACAAAAAATCCTAAAGGAGCTCCAAAAATTCATTGGTAAAACATTGGAAGTAAAAATTCTTGACTTAATGGAACAAGAAAATAAATTAATTCTTTCTGAAAAAGCAAAAACAGAAGAAAGAATAAAAGAAGTTTTAAATGATTACAAAAAGGACGATATTATTGAGGGAGAAATAACCGGTATTGCGGACTTTGGAGTTTTTATAAGATTTCC
>CAYHHX010000045.1:0-3738 GCA_964356545.1 uncultured Candidatus Saccharibacteria bacterium
TTATTGTGCGACAGTAGTTAGAAAGTCGTTTGTGGATTACTTGTGGATAAGTAGCTTCATTTACGAACAAAATAAGAGTAAGGGTAAAAGTGTTGACTATGTACTATAAAGTGGGCTATAAAGGATATGTAGTGGATAGAAGTGGATAACTATGGGATAATTCATTAAAGCTGTGTATAACTAATATTTAACTTTTAGCATGTTAATAGGTCAATACGAACACACAATTGATAGCAAAAAACGCTTAGCTCTTCCAGCTAAATTTAGAGGGGAGTTAGGCGGTAAAGTGGTGATTACCAGAGGCATAGAAAAATGCTTGGTTGTTTATACGGAGTCGGGGTGGAAATCTTTTTCAGAAAAATTAGGGAATTTACCGACAAGCCAAGTAGAAGCAAGAATTTACTCCAGAGTTACATTGGCCGAAGCAATGGAATCTGTTTTAGACAAATTAGGAAGAGTGCTTATTTCAGATAATTTAAAAAAATATGCTGGGTTGACTAAAAATGTAGTAATTTGCGGATTGTCTAACAGATTAGAAATTTGGGATTTAACGGAATGGGAAAATTATAAAAAGAAGGCAGAAAAGGGAGTAGATGAAATTGTTGCAAAATTAGGTGGATTGGGAATATAGCTAAAATAATACAATGACACACATTCCAGTTCTTACAAAAGAAGTTTTAGAATATTTAGACCCAAAACCAAATGAAAATTTTATTGATTGCACAGTTGGCCAAGGAGGACACACAAATTTAATTTTAGAAAAAAATAAGCCTTCTGGAAAAGTGTTAGGCATAGACTTAGATCCAGACCAAATAAAAAATTGTAGATTATCAATCCAAGACGAGAGATTAGTATTAGTTAATGGTTCGTATATCAATATAAAAGAGATTATTGAGCAAATGAAATTTGGGCCAATAAATGGAATTTTGTTAGACCTTGGATATTCTTCTTGGCAGTTAGAAAAAAGTGGCAAAGGATTTTCTTTTCAGAAAGATGAGCCATTAGACATGAGATATGATGAAAAACAATCTTTAACCGCTAAAATTATTGTAAATGAATATTCAAAAGTTGAGATAGAAAGAATACTAAGAGAATATGGAGAAGAAAAATCTGCAAAGCAAATTGCCCAAAAAATAGTAGAAGAAAGAGAAACAAAAAAGATAGAAAGTACATTAGAATTAGTCCAAATTATAAAACAAGCGATACATTCAAGGCATAGCTATTCAAAGATTCATTACGCCACAAGAACCTTTCAGGCGCTAAGAATTGCAGTGAATGATGAATTAAATAACTTAACAAAAATTTTACCAGATATTATTTCAATTTTATCTTCTGGAGGAAGAATAGTGATAATTTCTTTTCATTCTTTAGAGGATAGAATTGTTAAATTTTTTTTTAAAGATAAAGAAAAAGAAGGGAGCATTAAAATATTAACTAAAAAACCTTTGACAGCAGAAAGCAATGAACTCAAGGTAAATCCTCGTTCTCGGTCTGCTAAATTAAGGGCGTTTAAAAAACTATGACTACTTTAACATTAGCTTATTCATCTATAAATAAAAAAATTAATTCTTTTAGTTTTCCAAAAATAAATTGGAGGATATATTTTTCTTTAGCGTTTTTGATGGCTTTGTGTCTTGCAGTATTTTATGTTTTACAGATTAATTCTATGATCAAGAGTAGTTATTCAATTAAGGAATATCAAAAGGAAATAGACGGTCTTTTACGAGAGAACAAAGTTTTAGAATTTGATTTCGCCAAGATAAGTTTTATGGAAACGATTGGAGAAAAAACCAAAGAAATGAGCTTTGAAAAAGTAAAGGCAGTAAAATATGTGCAAATTTTAGAGGCCTCGGCTTTTTTGCCAAAATCAGTAAAAAATAATAATTAAGACGATATTAACTTAACTCATAAATCAAATGAGAAGTTGGAGACTAAATGTAGTTTTGATTTTAATAATAATTTTTGGAGCAGCTATTATTAGCCGCTTGTTTTTTTTACAAGTATTAAGTCATAAGCTCTACACAGCTCAAGCCCTGGGTCAGCAAGCTGGATTTTCAGAAGTGCGGGGTCAGAGAGGAGAGATTTTTTTTAAAAATAGCCAAGAAAGCAAAGGTGATCATGGAACTGGAGATGTAAAAAGTTTAGCGATTAATAAAGAAAGGTGGTTGGTTTTTGTAATTCCGCAAGAAGTTGAAGATAAAAATATTTTTTCTGAATCACTTGGAAAAGCAATCGGAGAATCAAAAGAATTTGTGCTTTCAAAAATAGAAAATCGTGATTCTTATACAATAATTAAAAAAGATTTATCAAAAACTATTTTAGAAGAAGTTAAAAAAATAAAATTAAATGGAATATATTTAGAAAACATTACAGGCAGATATTATCCTCAAGAAAAAATAGCTTCCCATGTTGTTGGTTTTTTAGGAGGCAATGAGACAGGTCAATATGGCATAGAGGGTTATTATGACGATATCTTAAAAGGTAAATCAGGTATTAAAGAAGAAAAAAGAGGATTAGATTTAATTAATTATTTAAATACAGAATTAGATTTAAATGGGTCTGATATTTATTTGACCATAGATTATAATATTCAGTTCCAAGCAGAATCTTTATTAAAGGAAGCGCAAAAGAATTTAAATATAGAATCGGGCCAAATAGTGGTTTTAAAGCCAGACACGGGTAGGATTTTAGCAATAGCTGGTTTACCTCTTTTTGACCCGAATTATTACTCACAAGAAAAGAACTTTGGTATTTTTCAAAATTCGGTTATACAGAAAATTTTTGAACCCGGGTCTATAATGAAACCTTTTACTATGTCTATGGGCATAAACGAAGGCAAAATAACACCTGACACAACTTATGTAGACAATGGGTTTGTCAAAATGGGGCCAGAAACAATTTATAACTTTGACAGAAAAAAATGGGGAAAACAGACAATGACCGACGTTTTAGAAAACTCAATTAATACTGGAGCGGTGTTTGTTTCGCAATTAATTTCTCATGAGACATTTTTAGACTATCTTGATAAGTTTGGTTTTAACCAGAAAACTGGCATTGAATTACAAGGAGAGGTAAGCTCTAAGAACGATATTAACGGACCGGATGTGGAATTTGCCACGGCTTCTTTTGGTCAAGGAATTGGTGTTACTCCTATTCAAATTACCAGGGGATTTTCAGTTATTGCTAATGGCGGTAAATTAATAAAGCCATACGTGGTAGAAAAAATTGTGAAGGGAGAAAAAGAAACAGACACAACTCCTCAAATTTCAAATGAGCAAATTATTTCAGCAAAAACAGCTTCACAAGTTACAACTATGTTAACAAGTGTAGTAGAAAAAGGTTATGGCAAAGGAGCTAAAATACCGGGTTATTATCTGGCTGGTAAAACGGGAACAGCCCAAGTTCCATTTGAAAATAAAAATGGATACTATCCAGATAAAACCATCCAAACTTTTATTGGTTTTGGACCAGCTTTGAATCCGCAGTTTTTAATATTGGTAAAATTAGATGACCCAAAAGTTGCAAGTTCTAGCCTTTCTGCTGTGCCAGTTTTTAAAAAATTAGCACAGTATATTATTAATTATTGGCAGATACCGCCAGATTACGATATAAATAAATAAAAAGTTTATAGACAAAAACCAATTTTTATGTTAATTCATAATAATGCTCCTATCGTCTAGTGGTTAGGACATCAGCTTCTCAAGCTGAGAACACCGGTTCGACTCCGGTTAGGAGCAC
>CAYHHX010000046.1:0-3512 GCA_964356545.1 uncultured Candidatus Saccharibacteria bacterium
GCCGTAAGAGGACTTCTAAGTTGATGTGAGGCAATAGAAACGAA
The DNA here is from genome assembly GCA_964356545.1 of uncultured Candidatus Saccharibacteria bacterium. Lineage (GTDB taxonomy): Bacteria > Patescibacteriota > Minisyncoccia > Minisyncoccales > Staskawiczbacteraceae > JACPYG01. Next base: position 45 of record CAYHHX010000046.1, read on the forward strand.
TTCTGACTTCAGCTTATCCAACTCTTTAAGTCGAGCGTTGGCAGTTGAAAGATCTTTCGCTAAACGCTCAATCTCTTCCCGAGATTCAACTTCTTTGATTACACTTTTAATAAGAAAAATTCCAAGAACTACTGTTATTAATAATAGACCACCGTTGATTAACTGATCCTCAGGAGTTTTAGAAAGAAAGGCGCGAATTGAAATTGTTATCCATAATGAAAATGTTAGTAATTCTGCAGCAATAACTTTTACATTAAACAGTTTGTGTCTAAGAATTGCGTACGCAGTAAAAGTTACAAAAATTATAGTTAACATTGGACCAAGCCAATATAAATCAAAATTACCAAAATATGGGAAAACTATATCAAAAATTAATCCAGAAAATACCGATAATCCTGTGCCAATGATTATAAAAGACAATCTATATTTGTTTTCTCTATTTTCTACTTTATATCTTTTATAAAAATTTAAATAACTCCATAAAAAGTAAACGAACATCAATAAACCATATATAGGATATATGGGGCCAAAGACAACATTTTTTTCTTCTGAAGTAATATGATTAACGGAGTTTATTGTTAACGGTGAGAAAATAATTGAAACAATAAGTAATAAGGTGGGGACAGTTATTGGTATAAAAAAGACACGATAACTATTTTTTGATAAAAATGAATAGCTAAAACGAAGAAAAAATGTTGATATTAATATACCTGATATGTAAAGAAGTTTTGTTGGAATTATAAGTGTTTCCAAGCTGTCAATTTTTCTGAAAAAAAACATTGAAAGAACCCAAATAGTTGTACAATAGGCAGCAAGAGAAAAATAAATAGAACCACCGCTGTTCTTTCTATTAATGAAAATAAGAGTAGCTAAAACAAAATTTACCGAAAAAACCGTAGCAAGGATGACGTTTATGAAATCCATTTTAAATTTCTAGTTTTAATAATACATTTCTTCTATATTCGTATTCTTTTTCATCTATTTCTATTTTTTCAGCTACAATTTTTCCGGTAAACATAACTTGGAGATTAAACCACCATTTTTCATTATCTAGTATAAAATTCTTTGTTTTAAAAGAATATAAACGGTTAGTTTTTTCATCTTTAATTACAATAAATGGTAATATATAAAAAAGTACCGTTGTATCTCTCCATCCCCATAATTTCCCTAAAACAATAGGCTTTGTTATTTGTTCCCAGGCGAGTATATTAAAAGCATTAGCAGATCGTTTAAAAACAAAGAAAGGCCATTTTTCTTCTAGTGAAAGAATTGGGCGGTGAATATCAATCATAGAGATAGTACCTCCCTTTTTTAACACAGTAAGTACTTCACTAAGACATTGTATAGGGTTATCTATACCGCCAATTCCAAACATTATTGTTGCACAATCAAAATAATTATCTGTAAAAGTTTGAAGTTCACTTTTTTGTAGATTTCTTGCGTCAGCTCTTAAAAATTTTACTGCATTTTCATTGTTTATGAGATTTAGTTTTACAAGTCTTGGAACTGTCACAGATTTTGCAACATTCAACATTTCTTGACTGTAATCTATTGCACTTATTACCCCCTTCTTATTAAATAATTTCATCATCTTCAGTATTTCCTCAACCGAAAGTCCCACTCCAGTGGCTACATCTAGTATTTTAAGAGGTTCTTTAGAATGTATTGCATGGGAAACAATATCTATGCCCACCTGTCTTCTCCACCAAGTATCCCGATAATTTGTTGTAATATGGTGTTTTTGTTCGTACGATTTCGCCTCACGACCATATATTTTCTCAACTTCATCATTATCTATTAAATTTTCATCATAATCTTTATACGAAGTACCAATAATTTTCAATCTAAATAAGATAAAAAATTTAAATAAAGAAAGTAAAATTTTGTAATATGAGTAGTCAAATATACCAATTTCTGTGATTTGAGGTTCATTTAAAAACGGAGGAAGATTTTTCTCCCTTTCAATTATTTGCTTTTTCAAAATTGGGTCAATTTTTAATTTCATGGTTTAACTAAGTTTTTGACGTTCTTTTAATTTGGCAATGAAATTACGTGTTAAATTTTCTAAAAAATGTTCTTCAAATTTAAACTCCTTATCGAATCTTTCTTTTCCAACAATGAGACGGGTGTTTTCCACCACATAGTGATTAGAGTGTAACATATAAAATTTGTAAAATTTAAGTATACGGGCAAAGGATTTTAAATCTTTATTGAATATTCCTAAAAATCCAATAAAAGAAAAATAAGAAGCAATTATAATTTCTGGTGCTTTGAATGTTAAAAGTTGTAAATTTAAACCAGATAAGGTTTGCTTCGTCACTTCTTCCATTGAAAATGGATTGGGATTTGTAATATGAAATATATTACCCAAAGATTTTTTATTTTTTGCTACAACAATCATCCACTCTATTGCGACGTTAACTGGCATAAGATTAAGAAAAACATTCTTTATATAAGGAAAGGGTATAAATGCATGTAAGATATTATTTTTAAAGTTTAATCCAAAAAATTTACTTAAATTTGGGTGCTTTTTATAAAATTTTGTCATTTTTTGCTTTAAATTTTCCAATCCCGCAATAACTGAGTAGTATCCAAAAAAACTAAGTGTATGCCGTCTGTATTCAACAAGTATACTGGGACGAAATATTATAAAGGAATTTTTGTTTTCTTTTCCCCATTCAAAAATTATTCGCTCTGCTTCATATTTGCTTTCTTCGTATGGGTTATTGAAAATGACTGGTTTTACTAAAACATTTTCTTGAATAAGATTTTTATTAATTCGACCATGTATATAAGCTGTACTTGTATAGTAAATAGGGCATTTTAGAAAAGTTACAAAGGATAATATATTTTCTAAAACAACTATATTATCATTAAAAATTTCTTTTCTTTTTTCTTCTTTAAAACTTAAATTTGCAGATAAGTGCCAAACGGCATCTATTTCTTTTAACTTTGTTATTTCTGGATGTAAAAGTAAGTTTTTCATGTTTAAATCAACTTCAATTACCTGAATTAAATTTTTATCAATCGTAGGTTCAATCTGCTTTAAAATAGAAAAAACCCTGTCATAAGCCCTATGCTCATTTTTTGCTCTGGTAAGAAAAATTACCTTGTTTCCTTCTGAAAGTAGATCTACGGAAAGACGGGAACCTAAAAACCCAGTACCCCCTGTTACAACATATGTTTTTTGACCACCAGACTTACTAAAAGGCGGATTAATTTTAATCACTTTTTGGCTCAACATTACCAAAATTATACCAGATTATTACCAATATTGATTTTTTATTTAAAAGTCACAGCAAAAAAGAAAAATTGATGAGATGTTGACATTACAATAACGTATATTACCATGTATATGGGTAGAATTTTCTGCTCGGCACTCATTAATAAGGAGCATTGAATGACTAAGACCGCAGTTCCCTTACCAAGATTCGACTTGCACAACGTTGAAGAGCCGCACTCAGGGAA
>CAYHHX010000047.1:0-3179 GCA_964356545.1 uncultured Candidatus Saccharibacteria bacterium
AGTTTTTACTTTAATATAGTCATCTTCTTTATTGGGAAATGCCTCAATTATTTTTTTTGTCAGATTAGAATTTGTATTCACGGCTTCGTCTTTTCTTGCTTCGTTCGCCGTAGCTTTGGCGAAGGCGAATTCTCCTTTTTTTAATTTTGAAGTGTCGGCTTTTCTTAATAAGTTAAAATAATCCAAAATCCCCGAAAGGTCTTTTTGCATTTTTTCTGTTTCTTTTTCTGTCAATTCTAACCTAGCCAACTTGGCTATATGTTTTACCTCTTGTTTTGAAATCATAATTATTTTACCGAGGTGGCTCCCCATCTTCATCTTTTGACATAACTCCAGCTAATGTTTCTATGTTTTCTAAAGCAATTCCTGCTCCTCTAACAACTGCAGTTAACGGGTCGTCAATAATCTTACAGGGCATTTTTGTTTCTCTTGAAATTAAAACATCCAAACCTTTTAATAAAGAACCTCCACCTGCCAAGTAAATACCATTAGACATAACGTCGGCTAATAATTCTGGTGGTGTTTCTTCAATTGTTGTTTTAATAGCCGCAATAATTTGTTTTACTGACTTATCTAAGGCGCGCTGAACATCATCATTAAAAATAACAACTTCTTCAGGAAGACCCGTAACTAGATTTCTACCTCGCATTGGTATTTCTTTTTTCTCTTTTAAAGGTAGAGCTGAGCCTATGTTTATTTTAATTAATTCTGCTGTTCTTTCTCCAATTAATAATTTATACTCTTTTTGAGCAAATTGAACAATATCATCGTTAAGTTTATCGCCAGCAACCTTTATACTTTTATAAACAACAATTCCGCCCAATGATATAACTGCCACCTCTGTTGTACCACCACCAATATCAACTATAAAGTTCCCCCCTGCTTCTTGAATTGGAAGTTTTGCTCCAATAGCCGAAGCTAATGGCTCTTCAATTAAAAAAACAGTTTTAGCTCCAGCTGATTTGGCGGCATCACGAACCGCTTTTCTTTCAACTTCTGTAACCCCGCAAGGAATACCAATAATTACTCTTGGTAAATATCCTAAACCAAATATTTTTTTACTGGAAGCAGCTGACTTTTCAATAAAGTATTTTAACATTTGCTCTGTCACTTCAAAGTCAGAAATAACACCGTTTACCAAAGGCCTTGTAGCTGTGATATAAGAAGGAGTTCGGCCTACCATTTTTTTTGCCTCCTCTCCAATAGATAAAATCTGACCTGTTTTGTTGTTAATTGCCACTACAGAAGGCTCATTAATAATTATTCCCCTATCTTTAACGTAAACTAAAGAATTGGCCGTTCCTAAGTCAATGGCCATATCTATTGATAAAAAGGAAAATAATTTTTTTAATTTTTTAAACATAAAATTCACTAATTTATATTGCTTGCTCCCCGTAGGGTTCTTTTCAAATATTTGAACAATTGATTTATTTTTACTAATTGAACTTTATCTTTAACTCTCTCTTTTATTTCAACCGAATTCGTCTTTAAAGTTTTTTCACTAATTACTATACGAAATGGAATTCCTATTAAGTCAGATTCTGCAAACTTTTCCCCAACTGATTTTACTTGCCTATCGTCGTATAATACTTCAATTTTTTCTTTTTGCAAATTATTATATATTTTTTCTGCAACGCTTTTAACTTTTTTGTTATCTTCAATAGAAATAATATGAACTAAGAACGGAGCAATTGACTTAGGCCAAATAATTCCCCTTTCGTCATTATTCACTTCAACAACAGCGCCCATTAATCTACCTAGTCCAATTCCGTAGCATCCCATTATTACCGGCTTATCGTGGCCGTCGCGGTCAGTAAACTTTAAATTAAAAGGTGTAGAAAATCTTGTACCCATTTTAAAAATATTGCCGACTTCGATCGTCTTTTTTTCTTCAAATTCATTATTTTTGCATTTAGGACATATTGGGTTTTCTACTTTTATTTCTTTATTAATTGCTATATTGCATTTTTTACAAATATAAATTATATCTTCACCGGCATTGGTTATAGTTTGAAATTCATCTGAATATTTTGAAAAACTTCCGCCAGATGCCAATGTTTGATAGGTCGTTTTTCCAATTCCGCATTCTTTAAAAATATTTAGATAAACTTTTGTCACTTTTTCATAATATTTATCTAGGTCTTCTTGAGTTGAATGAAAAGAGTATAAATCTTTCATTAAAAATTCTCTTGTTCTTAAAATGCCTGATTTTGCCCTTAATTCGTCTCTTAATTTATCTTGTATTTGAAATACATATAGTGGTAAGTCCCTGTAAGAAAATACAACTTTTTTTGCTAAAGGCGTAACTACCTCCTCATGAGTAGGACCTAAAATATATTCTTTATCGCCATTTCCCTTTAATAAAAAAATAATTTCTTTATCTATGTTAATTCTGTCTGTTTTTACCCAGTTTTCTTTTGGTTGTAAAACTGGCATTAAAATTTCTTGCCCATCAATTTCTTCCATACCTTTCCTTATAATATTTTCAATATTTTTTAAAACTCTAAGACCCAGTGGTAAAAATGTATAAACACCCGCCATCAATTGGTCTATAAAACCAGCCCTTACTAAAAGGTCATGAGAAACCGATTCTGTATTAGCAGATTTTTCTTTTGTTGTTTTATAAAAAAGTTTTGATTGCAACATATTTAATTATTAGAGCGGAAATGAGAATATTTTTCAATTCGGGCTCGGGTCGCGAGAGCTTCCCGCTCTGCGGGAGCTCCCGACCTAGGCCGTGGGTTTGGCGGACGTTGAAAAATATCCTTATTTCCGCATTACTTTTGTAAACTAGACTTTATAAATTCTGAAAGACGTGGTATATCAAACATTATTGTTATAAAAAGAGACATTGCAATCAATAAAAAGAAAAATACAACTGTAATATTTTGTTCAACTCTTGTAGAAACTGGCTTTCCTTTTATTTTTTCTATGGCTAAAAATAATAGTTTTCCTCCATCTAAAGCTGGGATTGGAAATATATTAAATATAGCAACAAAAACAGAAATAGATGCTATAAAATACAAAAAGAATCCAATACCAAAGTCTACTGCCCTTGCTAAAAATATCGTAATGCCAATAGGCCCCAACATTTCAGCTCCCTGTGGAACGCCTTTACCCATAAATAAATCTTTAAAAACCGTAAAAAGTCCTTGCACCGCTTTTATTGTAATCTCGCC
>CAYHHX010000048.1:0-3163 GCA_964356545.1 uncultured Candidatus Saccharibacteria bacterium
AAATTTCATCTTTTGTTAATTTTACATCATTTGCTAATTTTAAGAAAGATAAGTTATTAACAAGTTGTTTTCTTGGTTGTGAAAATCCGGCTTTTACAATTTTAAAAAATAATTCAACAGATACCAAAGGAGCGTTTTTATGAGGTGTAATTTTTATAATTGCCGAATCAACTTTTGGCTTAGGCCAGAAGTTTTCTTTTTTAATATAAGATATTATTTTTACCTCGGCATAAAATTGCACAGAAACAGCCAAAATACTCATATTGGGTGGCTTTGAGCAGATTCTTTGCGCTACTTCTTTTTGAACCATTAGAATAATTTCTTCTGGTTGTTTGCCATCTGGCGGATTTTCTAAAAACTTTCTGATTAATGGCGAAGTTAGGTAGTATGGAATATTAGCAACTAATTTGTATTTTTTTTGCAACTCAATATTAGTTTTTAAAATATCACCATTTATAATTTTTACATTTTTAAAGTCGCTCAATGTTTCATTTAGGATTTCGCACATTTTTTTATCTTTTTCAATTGCAATTACGCTTTCTGCGTTTTTTGCTAATTCTTGCGTGAGGGTGCCAACGCCAGGCCCAACTTCTAAAACAGTATCTCCTAATTTTAAGTCAGCTGTTTTAATAATTTTTTCAAGCACAGCTTTATTTACTAAAAAGTTCTGGCCCATTCCCTTTGAAGGCCTAACATCGTATTTTAAAAAGAGTTCTTTTATTATTTTTAGAGAAGATAAATCTAAATTCATTGCATTATTATAACATTTTTAACTGTGGATAAAAACTTGACTAAGGGTCTTTAAAATGGTAATTTTATATTAGGTTGAGTAGATTAGGGTTTTAAAATTAACTTTAAAGGTTATTTCTAAAATACTTGAGAAAATAAAAAGAGAGGCACTTTTGCTCAAATCTCTATTTATAGGACAAAAGCATAGAAATTCAAAAGGGTTATTTAAAAACCCCTTTTTTTCTTTTGGCCTGTTTGCATTTGTTTTACTTGGAGTTGTATCTTTTGGAAACAATAGTCTTGCTAATCTTAGTGATTTAAAAAATAGCGACGCAGTATTTTTTAATACTTTTTTTAAAAATAATAATACAGAAAAAGATAGCCCATTTTTTAGTAAAAACAAAGCATTATATTTAGAAACCCCTGACTTAAAAATAACACAGGATAACGCTATTTACGGAATTTCTACTCCAAGAGTTCTTACTACTCAAGTGTTGGGGGCTATTTTTGGAGAACCAGCTCAAAACAGTAAAGATATAATAGAATACTCAGTTGAACCGGGTGATACCCTTGAATCTATCGCTAGCGATTTTAATATTTCTTTAAATACATTGCTTTGGGCGAATGAACTATCAAAAAATTCGCAAATTAAAGTCGGGCAAAAATTAGTTGTTTTGCCTGTGTCGGGGGTTATTTATATTGTAAAGTCAGGAGATACATTAAGTGAAGTTAGTAAAGTTTATAAAAGCAAAACCCAAGACATAGTTGCTTTTAACGACCTTTCAAACGAAGGAGATATTTTTATTGGAGATATTCTAGTTATTCCTAATGGAGTAATACCTCAAAAAGCTCCGGTGGCTGTTTATCAGGCGCCATTAGCTTCAAGTTTCTTTATTTTCCCAACAGAAGGCACGATAACTCAAGGCTTGCATTTTTATAACGCTGTGGACATAGCTAATAAATGCGGAACTTCAGTTTATGCCGCGGCCCTTGGACAGGTTCAGAAGGTTAAGTATGGCTATAATTTTGGCGGGGGTAACTATGTTACAATTCTACATTCTAATGGAGTGGTTACTTATTATGGTCACCTTATGACAATTTTCGTAAAACCAGGAGATAGAGTTGATGTTGGCGAGAGAGTTGCTTTAACGGGTGGGGCTCGGGGCATGGCCGGAGCCGGTAAATCTACGGGTTGTCATTTACATTTTGGGGTTATGGGAGCTAAAAATCCTTTAACAAGATATAATTATGGCGCAATAATCAAATATTCAAAATAAGATTATTAGCAAATCAGAAGATAAAATAAAAGCCGAGGCAAAAGAGCCTCGGCTTTTATTGGTATACTCAATGCCTATTATTTACACTTCATACAGGTCCTTGCTTCAGGGTAGGCCTGCAATCTTTCTTCGTCTATTTTATTACCGCATTTCTCGCAGACTCCATATTTGTTATTTTTGATTTTTTCTAAAGCAGAATTAACATCTTTGAGTCGGAGTTCTAAATTATTTTCAATAGAAAGAAGGTTATCGTATTCTTGAACTTCATCTGCTTCTTCTTCCATATTGCCACTTTCTCTGTTGGGATATCTTACGTCCCAGTTATTTTTTAGGCCTTTGTCTTCTGTGGCAAAGCTATTTAATTCTTTTATAATGGCATTTTTTTCAGACTCCAGTTTTACTTTTAATTCATCGATTATTTTGATATTCATAAAAAAAGTTATAGGAGTGTGGGATTCGAACAGAATCACACACTCCTAGTCTTATAGTTTATTTATTTTCTTCTACTGTTTGTTTTTCTATATCTTCTAAAAACTTTTTTCTTTGCTCTTCTTCTGTTTTTGCAGATTCAGCCAATCTTTCTTTCATTTTGTCCGACGCGCCTTTCAGAAATTCTTTTTCTTTTGTAATTTCTCCCGATGCTTGCCCTGGGTTTGTTTGGTGAGTCCATTGTTCTCTTTGGATTTTTTCTTTTTTAGCGCTAGATAATTCTTCTACTACTGCGGCATTAATTTGTTGTTCTTTTAATAGCCCACGTTTTTTATCTTCAACTCTTGTAATTATTTTTGAATAAACATCTCTTAAAGACATATCTATCGCCTTTATTTTTTCTCTTAAGCTATTTTTTTCTTTAATTATTTGAAGATAACCTGCATCTATTTTTTCGAGTTCATCTTCTGTTTTTTTTATTTCTTTTTCAGCAGCCCATCTCTTTTTTTCTATCTCTTGCCTTTTTGTTTCCAGTTCACTTCTTTTTTCTTCTAAGCTCTTTTTTTCTGATGGGACATTGCTTGTTTTTTCTTTTTCTACTATAAACTTTTCTTCTTTTTCTACTTTTTGTTCCTCTGCTACAATGTCATTGAGTTTTGTTTCCAGTGTTCTTTTATTAATTAAAATTCGATTTTTTTCTAATAATAAAGAAGACTCTTTTTCTTGTT
>CAYHHX010000049.1:0-3136 GCA_964356545.1 uncultured Candidatus Saccharibacteria bacterium
GCCCTATCTCTTACTCCTCTTGGCTTTATTTCTGGCCAATCAATTAAACCAATTTTTCCTTCTCTGTTTTCTTGTATTTTTTTTGAAATTTGAAGATAAGATAACAATACTTCTTTCGATAACTTGCTTTTTAAAGTAAAGCTATCAGAAAAATCTTTTTTAAACAAAGGAATTCCATGTATCTTAACATCTTTAATTAATGCAGCCAATGTTTCTTTAATTTTTACTTCTGGATTTTGTATTGTTGACCAAAAAGAATAAAAATCTTTTTTTTCACAAACTCTAGAAAACTGCTCTCCCAAAGTTAATAAAAATAAAACATAAGGTTTTGTATTTTGGCCGCCAATCTCTTCAATGGCAACATCTTCCTTTTTGAATCCTCCATTGCCTTCAAAATAAGAAACAAAATCTCCAAATGTTTTGTCCAAAATATCTTTATTTTGTTTTTTAACAAACGAAAAACCAACCTCCTCTATTTGGCGGACTCTTTCTCTGGTAATATTCATAGATTTACCAATAGATTCTAATGTTTCTTGTTTACCGTTTTTTACACCAAACCTACGGTCAAAAATGTCTTTGGTTTTTTGGGAAAGACCTTTAGTAAGTTTTTGGTATAATTGCGAGTAATTGACTTTGTTCATAACTTTGTATTATTAGGCTATTTTTGATCTTACCATATTTAATTAACCGTGTCAACCCTACCTCCTACTTAGACCTTTTCTCGTCCCATTTATACCAACTAACCAATAGTGGGCCAGCAATAAAAATTGAAGAATAAGCTCCCGATGTTATGCCTATTATTAAGGCTAGGGAAAAATATTTAAGAGTTAGACCGCCAAAAAAGAACATAGAAAGAAGAACAAGCAAAGTAGTAAATACTGTGCTTATTGACCTGCCAAGCGTTTGATTTAAACTCCAATTTACTGTTTCTTGGAACTGGCCCATTCCCTTTCTTAAAATATTTTCTCTTATTCTATCAAAAATAACTATTGTATCATGGACAGAAAAACCCAAAATAGTTAAAAGGGCTGCAATAATCGGAATTGTTATTTCTACATTGTACAGTTTACCTAAAACAGCAAAAACGCCCAAAGTAATTAAAATATCATGGAAAAGAGCTATTAAAGAAGTAATCCCGTATTTCCAAGAAGAAATTGGTTTAGAAACTTTTCTAAAGGCAAAGGCAATATAAAAAGTAATGGCAAGTAAAGCCAAAAACATAGAAAGCATTGTTTTCTGCTTTAACTCTTGACCAATAGAAGGACCTATATATTCAAAACTTCTTTCCTCAACTTTTGATAATTCTGAAAGCTTTAAAAGTATCTGTTGGTGCAAGGTTTCGTCAATTCCTTTAAACTTTAAAATTGCTCCTTTGTCGCCAGTTGGTTGAATAATAATTTCACCTAAATTAAAACTTAAAAGGGCTTTTGAAATTTCTTCGTTAACAGGTCTTTCATTTGTAAAGTTAATCTCCATAGTACTACCCCCTGTGAATTCAATTCCAAATTTTAAACCAAAAATCAAAAGAGCCAAAATTGACCCTATGGTTAGAATGCCAAATAAAATGTAATAAACTATTGAATATTTTGTAAAATTAAAATTCATAAATGTTTGCCTTGTGTCGGAAATAAGTATATTTTTCAATTCGGGCTGGCCGTGGGTTTGGCGGACGTTGAAAAATATACTTATTCCCGACACTATATAATATATTAATTTACAGTAGCCATTTTAACTTTTCGAGCCTGGAGCTAACAAAAACCATCAAAAGGATTCTTGTTATAAATATTGCTGAAAACATCGAAACCAAAATACCTATGCTTAGTGTTAAGGCAAATCCTTTAATAAAAGAAGTGGAGAAAATAAATAAAATAGCGCAAACAATTAAAGAATTAAGATTACTGTCGCGAATTGACGGCCATGCTCTTTTAAACCCCTCCTCTATGGCCAAAGAAAGCCTTTTCCCCTGTTTTATTTCCTCTTTCATTCTGGCAAAAATCAAAATATTGGCATCAACTGCCATACCTATAGATAAAATAAAACCTCCAATTCCAGCCAAACTCAAAGTAACCGGGATAAATTTAAATAAAGAAAGTGTTATTGCAACATAAATTATCAGGGCGATAGAGGCTAAAACTCCTGGCAATCTATAAATTAAAAACATAAATAAAACTACTGCCAAAAGGCCATAAATGCCAGCTGATAGCGATTTCTGTAAAGAAACTGACCCCAAAGTAGGACCCACTGTTTGCTGTGAAATTGGATTACCTATTTTTACTGGTAATGCTCCCGAATTTAATCTTCTTGCAATTTCATTGGCTTTTTGCGTGCTCATATCTCCAGTAATTACTGCCCTGCCCCCCGTTATCTTATCTTGAACTGTGGGCGCGTATAGATCTTGTGCATCAATTTTACCGTCGCCCGAAGTATCAACAATAGAAGCACCATCCAAAAATATAGCCAATGGTTTTTTAATATTTTTTTCTGTAATCTGCTCAAATAATTTGTCTCCCTCGCTATTAAAAATAATTTCAATTTGAGGCTTATAAGTTGTTTGATCGAAAACGATATTTACTTTTGATAAATATTTTCCGGTTAATTCAGTAGGTTTAAAATAAGGATTCTGTAACGCTAACTGCCAATCTATCACTTTTGATATATCGCCATTTTCTTCTTGAACTTTTTGTAGCTCTTCTATTTTATCTATAATCTGCTGAGTTTCTGCTTCTGGTCTTTGCTCTAAAAATTCGAGATAAGGCGTTTGTCCAATCATATTTATTGCCGACTGCACATCTTTAACTCCTGGTAATTCAACAACTAATCTGTCTTGACCCTGAATTTGGACCACAGGTTCTGTAACCCCAAACATATTAACCCTCCTTTCAATTACATCTCTTAGCCCCTGCATTGCTCCCCCAACATCTGTAACATTATTTAAATCTGCTTGGTAAGTAAGATTAACTCCTCCTTGTAAATCTAAACCAAAAACAAATGGCTTAGTCCAAAAATGAGGAATATTTAAATTAAATTTTTGATTCAAAAAATCAGCCCCTTTATTAAAATAATCTGGGTAAACAAAGTTTCCAGCCAAAATAGCCAAAACAATAACTCCAATAAAAATCAAGTATTTTTGTTGCAT
>CAYHHX010000050.1:0-3046 GCA_964356545.1 uncultured Candidatus Saccharibacteria bacterium
TATAAATTAAGTTTAAATATCACCCAACAAAATATATAACAAATTGCGGAAGAGGTGATGGCGGCGGGTTTTGGCAATGTCGGCACCATGATAATTTTTAGAGTTGGTTCTTTTGATGCCGAAGTTTTGGAAAAAGAATTTGCACCTGTTTTTACTGCTGAGGATATTGTTAATTTGGGATTATATCAAGTGTATTTGAAATTGATGATTGACCAAGTGGCTTCTCAACCATTTTCAGCTGTTACCACACCGCCTATTCCCAAGCCGGAAGTTTCTTTCAGAGAGAAAGCTTTGGAGATGTCACGCAAAAATTATGCTCAGCCCAAAGCAGAAGTGGAAAAGGCCATAGAAGAATGGCACGCGCCCGAGCGAAGCTCGCAAATCCGAAATCCGAAATCCGAAATCCGAAATGAAAAAATAGAAATAAAAAAACCCGAAATAAAATATGAACCGCCAAAACCAAAATTTGAACCGCCAAAACAAAAGGAAAACTATTTGGCTAAGGCAATAGAACAAGCAGTTAAAGAAAAACCACCCGCCTTCGCTAAAAGCTTCGGCGTGGCGAAGGAAGAAATAAAACCGGAACAAAAGAAAGAAGCAGTGTCTTTGCAAGAATTAAGACATGGTGAGAAAAATAAAAACAAAGAAGCCACACCAGAAAACAAAAATGCGCTTAAAGAAGCGATAAGTAAAGCAGCCAGTAGCCAGCAACCAGTAGTTAGGGAAGAAATTAAAAAAGAAGAAAAAGTGAAGGAAGTGCCAGAAGAAACTTTAAGAAAAATATTGAAAGGAGAATAGGTTTATGATATTTTTACTCCTTTGACTCAGTTGCTTCTCTAATTTTATCGACAGTTTTGAGCCATTCCCATTCTTCATTCGAGGCTCGAATAAAAGCATAATATAAACCAGACAGTTCTCTTGCTCCGTCAACTTCTAAAAAAGTCCTGACAAAGTTTGTTAATTCTTCGCCCGCTATATCCATCGGATTAACAATATTATAATAAGCCTCATTAAGTTTATCGTAGAAAACAGAAGGATCTTCTTCTTGCAAAAAATCATTCTGTTCCATTAATTTTTGCATCAGAACATTATTTGACCTTCTCAATGATTCTTTAAATCTGGTAATTCCTCTCGCGTAATTCTCTTTAGCAAGATCCATTTTATCTCTCAATTCAGCTCTATGACTAGCAAAATACTCTTTACCTCCCTCTGTTAATCCTAGACCTTCTTCTCTGTTGTCCGACTCTTGTAATTTTTCCATAAAATGTTGGTTAATTGATTAATAAAACTATTGTATAACATGAAAATATATTTGCAAATTAAACTTGTGTATTATCAAGTTGAATTAATATACAGAATATGCTAACATAAACAATATAAATATGAGCCAAATAACAATTTCAAAAAAGGAATACACACAACTAAAAAGCCAATCGCTGGCTTATAAAAAGGTGGCTAGCAAGCTTTTTGCTGCCATAGTGAGAAATCCAATAGAAGATGTCGTCGCTGATTTCAAAAAAACTGGGCTTTACACGGGTAAATTTTTATCTAATTTAGAGAATGGCTTAAGAAAATCTTCTTATTATAAATAGTTATGTTTCTTAAGCCATTAAGATTAGATTTAATTGTCTATCTTAAAAAACACAATTTGATGCGTAAGTGGGTAAAAGTATCCACTTTGTTTATTCAAAATCACAAACACCCCTCTCTTAATTTTGAATTATTGCAACCAAAATGGAGAGGTATTTTTTCTTTTCGTATAGATAGAAAATACAGAGCCCTATTTTTTATTGATAAAACTGGAATGATAGAAGTTTTCCAAATAACAAATCACTACAAAAAATAATTTAACAAAGTGGCCAAAAACAAGGATTTTGGTATAATTTGGGAATGGAAAAATCCTCAAAAATACTCATATTTTCAACAGCATACTACCCCAAATTTGTGGGTGGGGCAGAGGTGGCTGTTAAAGAGATTACAGACAGATTAAGCCCAAATGAATACGAATTTCATCTTATAACTTTGCGCCTTGATAAACATTTGCCAAAAGAAGAAAAAATAGGAAATGTTTTTGTCTACAGAGTCGGTTTTTCTGGAAAAATGAAAGAAAGCGCCGATTCTTTAAGATTTCCTTTGCATTATAACAAGTACCTTTTTCCTTTTATTTCCATGTGGAAAGGACTACGGCTTTCAAAAAAGCATGATTTTAGTTTGAACTGGGCGATTATGGCAAACTATTCCGGATTTGGATCTTTATTTTTTAAACTTTTAAAACCCAAGATTCCATTTCTTTTGACGCTACAGGAGGGTGACCCAATAGATTATATAAAAAAAAGAGTGTTTCTTATTTATCCTCTTTTCAAAATGATTTTTAAAAAAGCTGACGCCGTTCAGGCAATCTCAAATTATTTAGCAGATTTTGGAAAGTCCATGGGTTTTAAAGGTGAACCTGTTGTGGTGCCAAATGGAGTTGATGTTAATAAATTTAATATTGAAATGTTGAAAGAAGAAAAGATTAAAATAAGGGAAGAGTTAGGAATAAAAAATGACGAGGTAGCTTTAATTACAACTTCACGTTTAGTTATAAAAAATGGAGTGGGGGATGTTATAAAATCTCTACCTAAATTAGATGAAAATATTAAATTTGTGATTTTAGGTGAAGGATATTTAGAAAAGGAATTGAAAGAACTTGCTAAAAATTTGGATGTTTCAGATAGGGTAATTTTTAAGGGTTTTGTTTCTCACGAAAAAATACCAAAATATTTAAAAGCTTGTGATATTTTTATTCGCCCCTCTTTGTCTGAAGGTATGGGCAATTCTTTTATAGAAGCTATGGCCTGCAGAATTCCTGTTATTGCCACTCCGGTCGGGGGCATAGTTGATTTTTTGGTGGATAATAAAACCGGTTATTTCTGTCAGCCACAAAATCCTCAAAGTATTGCCGATACAATAAAAAAAGTTATTTCTGACTCAAACAAAAATAAAATCATAGAAAATGCCTATAATATGGTTTTGCAAAAATACGATGGGAATTTAATTGCTGAAC
>CAYHHX010000051.1:0-2978 GCA_964356545.1 uncultured Candidatus Saccharibacteria bacterium
AAAAGAAATTTTAAAGAATTATCAATTTTTAACATCAAAGCCAAGATTATATTTATTAAACGGTAAAGATGAAGAAATTGATAAAAGTATTTTAGAAATTTTTAATAAAAATAATTGGCGATATCTAATAATAGACATTGCCACAGAGTTTGAAGCAGAAGGGCTTACAAAAGAAGAGAGATTGTCTTTGGGATTGCCAATTGATTCAGAAACAGATATTTTAATTAAAAAATCTTACGAGCTTTTAAATTTAATTACCTTTTTAACAACAGGTGAAGACGAAACAAGAGCTTGGACTATAAAAAAAGGCGACTTAGCTCCTGTGGCAGGAGGAGTTATTCATTCAGATTTTGAGAAAACTTTTATTAAGGCCGAAGTTGTTTTTTGGAGTAGTTTACTAAATGCTGGTGGATATGCAAAAGCAAGGGAGCAGGGGTTGGTAAAAACCGAAGGCAAAGAATATATTGTAAAAGACGGCGATGTAATAGAAATAAAACACGGATAGTTTTTAAATGAAAAAGCCCGATATTAAACCGGGCCCTTGTGGAGCGTGAAGAAAGAAATTCTATAAACCCCTTTTCCATTGTACGGTGCTTCTACTGTATTTAGCTTGAAGCTCAATATCATCTGATACATTTTTGATGATGACACCAGTTCTTCTACACACGAATATAAGATCCCTCATTTCTGGCATTTTGCCCCTGACATACCAAATAAAGAATTTTTTGGTTCTACCATAATATACGGCTTCAAGTGAGATAATCTCAGCCATACAGCGAGTGTTTGCGAGTTGCTCGAAAGGAACTTTTAGTTCCCATAAAAAATCGAATTCAGAATCATCATTCAAGTGCTCATCAGTGATCTTTTTTTTCTTACTCTTCACGAGTTTTCTCCTTAAATTAGAATTGGTAGGAACTTTCTATATAATATTACAAATTTAAACATTGTCAAATGGAATTTATCATTAAAGATATGCAAAAAAGTGTTAATGATTTAATGAGGATAATTGGTTATTATCCTGCTTATTTTCAAAACGAAGGAGAAGTTTCTATTGTGCGACAAATCGGTAGAAATGATTATCCAAGGTTTCATCTTTATATAAAAGAAGGAAATAGAAAATCCCTCGACGCTTCGGCGTCTCGGGACAAATTAAACACTTTTGTGTTTAATTTGCACTTAGACCAAAAGAAGCCTTCTTACAAAGGTGCCAAGGGACATAGTGGAGAGTATAATGGAGAAGTAGTAGAAAGTGAAGCTGAAAGAATTAAAAATCTTCTTTTATGAATATAAAAGTTCTATACGAAGATAATCACTTAATTGCTGTTTTTAAACCGGCGGGAGTTTTGAGTCAAGGAGATAAAACTGGTGACATCAGTATTTTTGATATGGTTAAAGATTATATTAAAGAAAAGAAAAATAAAAAAACCCCTTTAAATCCCTCAGGCCATTCGGCTCTGAGAGCCTCAGGCTCGATGAGACAAGCTGGCAATGTATTTTTAGGATTAGTGCATAGGTTAGATAGGCCAGTTTCTGGAATTATTTTATTTGCTAAAACGAGTAAAGGAGCCTCAAGATTATCAGAACAATTTAGAAATCACCAGGTAGAAAAAACATACCATGCAGTAGTGATTGGAAGGCCAAAAGAAAATAGGGGAGTGTTAATTAATAGTTTGATTAAGGATGAGAAGTTAAAAAAGTCTAGGCACAAGGCCGAGCCTGGTTCTGGCGCCGTGGAAGTTAAATTGTATTATGAAATCATAAAGTCAAACGATAATTATTCTTTATTAAAAATTAAATTAGAAACAGGAAAGTTTCATCAAATAAGGTCTCAGCTTTCTTTGGCTGGGTTTCCAATATTAGGAGATGTAAAATATGGAGCCAAAATTCCTTTATCAGACAAGGGCGTGGCACTCTCTGCCACAGGTTTATCTTTTTATTGCGCTACAGAAGATAAAAAAGTTGATTTATCAATACCAATACCATTCGAGTTATCCACACCCTAAGGGCTTGATTTACTTCTCTAATAAAGAAATAATGATACAATAGGTCTAAATAATTGGTTTTTAAGGCTTTTAGCCTTTTAACCTATAGTATAGAGGGTCGACAAAGCAATAAAAATCAATAAAAATTAAATAGTAATTAAAAAATTATAAAATTATGACATACGTTGACTGGTCTGTGGGAATTATTCAACCATTTTTACAAGGATTAGTTTCTTTTATTGTTAATTTTGTATTAGCAGTAATCGTCTTTGTTGTTGGTTATTTAATTTCAGTTGGAATTGGTAAATTAGTAACAGAGGTATTAAAAAGTATTAAATTTAATAGACTCTTTGAAAAAGAAGGATGGAAAACAGCTCTACAAAGAGCAAGCATAGACGTAGATCCATCTAGTTTTATTGGAGCTATTTTTAAGTGGGTTTTTGTCATGGTGTCTTTGTTAGTGGCAGTAGACATTCTTGGATTAGTTCAGTTCGCGAACTTCTTAACCAATGTTTTAAATTATCTACCTTCAGTTATTGGAGCTACATTAATTTTTGTAGCTGCAGTAGTCATATCTGATATAGTAGAAAAATTAGTTAGAGTGACGGTAGAAAAAATGAAAATTGGTTATGGCTATTTAGCGGCTTCAATTGTTAAATGGTCAATTTGGATATTTGCAATATTTTTAGTGTTAGATCAACTTTTACCAAATAGTATGTTGGTTCAAGTTTTATATTCCAGCATAGTTTATGGAGTTGTAGGAGCATTGGCCTTAGGATTGGGATTAGCAATTGGTTTTGGCGGAAAAGATGTTGCGGCAGAGATCATACAAGATATGAAAAAGAAAATGATGCAAAAATAATTTTTTTATTATTTAAAAACGCCCGGTAATTTTACCGGGCGTTTTTTTTGCAGATGAGTAATAATGTATTTATCTATTAATCTATTGACATAGATTTTTAAATCGATTAAGATACTAACTACATGATAAATAAT
>CAYHHX010000052.1:0-2958 GCA_964356545.1 uncultured Candidatus Saccharibacteria bacterium
TTTTTTAATTGGTTGTTTTAATAAAATTTATGAAAAAACTTAAGAAGTATAAAAATGACAAAAAATACGAACATGGTCTAAGGGATTTGGTAAATATTCCACTGTCGTATTTAAAAGATTTTTGCTCTATCGCACACACAAGTAGAAAAAAATCTTTTGGAACGTTTGTTGTTCAGATAATTAATATTGTTTTGGTCTTTTATATTGGCCTAAAGGTAATTCCATTTTTATTAGATTTTATTTCAAATTCTTCTCAAGATATACACATTTCTAATTTAGAAAGTTTTTTTCTTATGTTGATATTTGTCCTTGCAACATCGGTATTATCAGAAAAAATAAAATTATCAGAGTTGTTTAAGTGGGATTTTTATGCTAGTATAATTATAAGTATATCTTTAATTTTAGCGATCGTTGGTTTCCAATATTACACAGAAAGGTTGAAAAAACCCAATTAAAAGGATGTCTCAAAACCAAGCAATGTGGAAAGAAAAAGTAATAACTTTATTTGTTGGTATCTGTGCGATCGCACTAGGTTATTTTTTAATTGTTTCTATTAATAATATATTCGGAGATAAAAAAGAGGATAAGGTTGATCAAATTGCTCAAGATGTAAAAAGCATTCAACAAAGTTTGTCTCCTTATGAATATAAAAATACTCTTAAAAAAATAGAAATAATAGGAGGAAGTGGTTTTGAAAATACTGCTACGATAGATAATAAACCAACAAAAACATATGAAAAGAATATTAAGATTAATGGACAGTTAAAAAGTGGTTATTTATATGCAAAAGTTTCTGTAGATCAAAAATCTCTTAATAAGTGGTCTGATTTATATGTTAAAGTTCAGCGTAATGTTGATGGAAAGAACGAAGAATATGGTGGTCATTTAATTACTAGTAAAAGTTTCGAAACACCAATTCAAAAAGAATACTCTGAGATATTGTTTAGTTTAAATGATGTAAAATATAAGGAGAGATACACCTCTAAAGATATTGAGATTATCTCTAGTGATTGGCTAAAACTTTTTAATGAAAATACTTATGATCCAAAGATAGTTTCTTTTACATCAACCGCGGGACAAGGTAAAATTATAGAACTTAGTATTTATTACGAATGTGTGGATGATAAAGATTGTTCTATTGTTTTAAATAATTAATATATTGGAAAAATTAGCAAAAAAAGAAATAACAGATTATTTTCGTTCTAATATTTTTGAATCTATATTGGCATATAGCGCATGGAAAATGATTCTTGGTTCTCGGTCAACCGGAATGATTTCTGCTGATATGGTCGAACGTTATGTAAAAATACAAAAATATCATCCAGACTTCTTTTTAAGTACTGAGCGTGCTTTTCTTTTCCAATTTGTAATTCAAGTTTTACATTCTTTTGATCCACGAACAGATTCTGCTTCTTTGTATAAAGTTGACAAAGATGAAACAGAAAAATTTGTTTTAGAAAATAGAAAAGTTATTAATGCCTTACGTGATGTTCGTAATAAAATTTTTGCACACCGTGACATAAAGGCTAGTCAAGAAAAACTTAACGACTTTAAAATTCCATCAATGAACGACTTAGATCAGTTTTTTAAGAATTTAATTATTTTCTATAATTCATTAACTAATACTATCGATGGATCATCAACTATGTTTAATAATGCTTATGAAATAAAACACGATATAGAAAATTTATTTATGAATATTCAACGTGGAGAAACTGTGAGAAAAGAAGAAATTGATTTAAAATGGATGTGGTTAGAAAATAATAAAAAGGCTAGTGATTTACTTTAGGGCTTAAGTAAAAAGTTATGCGAAATCCATTTTGTATTTCAAAAAATAAACTCAAAAAACTGATTGAAATAAAAACACAAGAGCGACTTTTTACACAGATTAAAAAATTCAAAGGGTCTTTTGCCCTAGAAGAGATGTTTGAACAAATGGAAAATGGATCTGGAATATTCGATGATTCAATGATCGCTGATACTACAAAATTTACAAGTAAAACAGAAAATGTTGAAGCTTTTTTAGCCATCGACCTTTCTGATTTTTATTTTCCAAACGAGGAATCGGAAATATGTTTTGAAATGAAAAGTGGATTTTCTATTCCTGTTGAGATAGATTACGATACCCTTATTAAGGAAATTGAGTGTGATACACATATAGATTGCTCGGTCAGATCAAAAGGAAAAGTTTTTAATTTTCAAATAAAAAGATACCCTCAGGCACACCTTGAACATACCACAGAAAGTTTAACTAAATATATAAAAGAAACAGTAAATGGATATGGTAATATGGCTGGATCTATTTTAATTATTCTTCTTCAACCAAATACAGAAACTCCTAGTGAAATAAATTTTAAAGAAATTCATAAAAATATTATGTCTATAAAAGATAAGATTAGTTTTGAAGAGATTAATTTTCTTTTTAATGATAAAAATCAATATATAATGTGGCATCAAGTCTTTCCTGAATGTGGTCATTGTAAAAAACCCTTAGTTCTTTTGAGCGAAAGATATCAAAAAGAACAAGAAAAATGGAAAGATAAATAAATATAGTGTGATGGGCTATAGGGTAAAATTACTTTACTTTATCAGCCCACATTGATAGATTGGGTATATATGGCGATACAGGAGAGTTTATTAATTCAGTTCTAACGTTCTCTAGTACAGCGCACAAAATAAAAAAAGAGGGTCAACACGTGACCCTCTCGTAACCGTCCGATTAGCGTTGACGGCATATTCTTTTTCCTCTGAATATTCTCTTTCTTTCTTCTAGAAAGAGCCGTTTTTATTTGTCATTACTAACGACAATTCAGATTCCAAAGGGGCTAATCCTCATGGGAGTTTTGCCCAATGACTCCTCGGATACAAAAAGTATAACATAATCTAACATTTAAACAATTTTTTTCCATTCAAATTTTTGCTATACTTTTAATGTGAATAATTACAAAGTTGCTATTC
>CAYHHX010000053.1:0-2560 GCA_964356545.1 uncultured Candidatus Saccharibacteria bacterium
CAGTTTGTTTAGCAATTTTCAAAATTACATCAAAATCAATTTTATATTCATCCCTTTTGCCAATTAATCTTCCTGTTGGATGAGAAATAATATCAACATTTGGGTTTTTCATAGCTTTAGTTAATCTTGCCATCATTGCAGGTTTTTCCATTTTTAAACTTGAGTGTACACCGGCAATCACATAATCTAACTGAGATAAAACATCGTCTTTTATATCAATTGAACCGTCATTTAAAATGTTTGATTCGCAACCGTGTAATATTTTAAATTTTCTTTTCCCGCCGAAGTCTTGGCGAAGGCGGGTGTTTATTTTTTCTATTTCTTTTTTTTGGTTTAATAACTGTTTTTCACTTAAACCGTTTTCAATTCTTAAAAATTTTGTATGGTCTGAAATCCCAATATATTCATAATTCATTGCCATGGCTGTTTTTGCCATTTCTTCTATTGAATTTTTGCCACCGTTCCAATTTGAATGACAATGTAGATCGCCTTTAATATCTTTTAATTCAACTAATTTTGGCAATTTATTTTGCAAACACGCATCAATTTCTCCAGTGCCTTCTCTTAATTCGGGTTCTATATATAAAAGTCCAATTGCTTTGTAAACTTCTTGTTCTGTGGAGCCTGCAATCATTTTTGAGCCACGAAATACTCCATACTCACTAAGCTTTAGACCTTTATCGATAGCAATTTTTCTAGTAACAATATTATGATCTTTTGAGCCTGTAAAATATTGAAGAGCTGAGCCATAGCTCTTTTGAGGAACTACTCTCAAATCTATATCAAAACCGTCTTTCATGTGAACAGAAGATTTAGTTGCACCTTTACCCCAAACTTTTTGGACGCCAGGTAAAGAAACAAAAAAATCTGCGATAGCATCCGCCGAAGCTTTAGCGTAGGCGGACCCCTTTGATGTATCCACAGAAATTAATATATCTACATCACCAATTGTTTCTTTTTTTCTTCTTATAGACCCTGCTAAACTAATTTTTTTAACTTCTTTAAAGATTTTTAGCTTTTCGAAAACTTCTCTTATTGTGGGCATTATATCTCCCAATAAAAATCTTCCCTTGCTTCTTTTTAAAAATTCTATCCCTTGTGAAATATTTTCTTCTGTTTTTTGACCAAAACCAAATAAGGGGGCTATTTGATGTTTTTTTACTGCTCTCTCTAGATCTTTTAAATTTTTAATGCCTAATTTTTGATAAAGGATTTTTACTTTTCTCGGACCCATGCCCTCTACGCGAACCAACTCATCTATATTTAAAGGTAACTTCTTTTTTAGTTGCTCATAGACTGTTATTTTTCCTGATTTTAAATATTCCTCAATATGATCTGAAATATTTTTACCAACCCCCGGTATTGCCATTAATGCTTTTAGTCCACCTTCGTTATAAATTTCTCCGACATCTTTTTTTAATGCCTCTAAAGAATTCCCGGCCTTTTCATATGCGTAGGGCTTAAATGCTACGCCATCCATCTGTAAATACTTTGCTATATTATAAAAAATTTTCGCTATTTCTTGATTTTTCATGGCTCAATAACTGACTTCATTGGTATCACAAATCCATCTTTATTTTTTACAAAAACATTATTTTTAATAAACAACAGTAAAAATGCAGACAATAGGGTAAATATGCTTACAAAAATAAAAAGCACATTAAAACCAAAAACGCCAGCCATAATCCCACCTACGCCCCCAGCTATTCCAGCTCCCGTTCCAATAGATGTGGTTGCCATCCCCCATTCAAAAGCTTCTTTTCCTTTATCAATGTGACGTGTGAAAATTGCCAACCAAGCAGGTAAAGTCATGGCCATTCCGATAGCTTGAATAATTTGAAAAAAATAAATATGCCATGGCAAAGAAGAAAAAAGAAATCCAATAGGGACCGAAGCGGTTATAAATGTTCCCACCACCATAAGCCAAAAATCATCTTTTTCTCCATATTTTTTATCAAGAAAAAAACCAATTGGTATTTCTAAAAGAGATTTTGTTATCCAATAAAAAAGAGCGGAGAATCCGGCAATTTTGGCCGCTTCTAGGGCACTTTGAGTCGCAATATTCTCTAAAATAAATATTGCAAACACTGGAGCTAAAAGCCCCCAGCCCAAATATAGAAAGAAGTCGCTTATTATTAAAACTTTTACAATTTTATTAATTATTTTCGGCATAATTTATTTTTCGTATTAATTTTATTTATTTTTTTTATAAAACCATTCATAAATTCCATAACCCCAACTCCCCACATAAACAATACTAAGCAAAAGTACTCCCCATTGTTTATTAACTAAAGAAGTTATTATCCAGAATGGCTGCGAAATTAATCCTAAAACAAACCCCCATCTATTTTTTCTTGCTACCAAAATAATGGCACTAACACCAAAAATTATTACACCTATTTGAGCAATTAAGTCTATTGAAGTCATATTATTATATATTAACATTGTATTTAATTAAAAACAGTCCCGCCTGGCGGGACTGTTTTTAAAAATTAATGTTTAGGCTTTTCCTTTTTGTGAAATTTTTTATCCATTTTTTCAATAAAATCGAGTAATACTG
>CAYHHX010000054.1:0-2536 GCA_964356545.1 uncultured Candidatus Saccharibacteria bacterium
TTTATTTTTTCTGTTATTGCAGAAGAATGGGGATTTTTAGGAATATCTATTTTTTTCTTACTGTATATAAATTTAATTTGGCGGATATTAAAAATTGCAATTGGATCAGAAACTAATTTCCCTCGTCTTTTTGCTTCGGGCTTTGCCATTGTTTTGATAGTTCAATTTACTATTAATATCGGAATGAATCTTGCAATGCTTCCAGTTGTTGGTATTTACCTTCCATTAGTGAGTTATGGTGGTTCAGGATTAATAGGAACATTTTTAGGCATTGGCATTTTACAGTCAATAAAGGTTCAAAGGGCTTGACATTTTTTTATTAAAAACTATAATAGGATTATACTAAAAAATAAGTGGCCACTTTACTCTAGCTAAAATTGAATATCCCTGCTCAATTAATTTTTAATTACCGATAAGGGCAGGGGCAATACCCTAAGTATGTTTAGGGCTTTTTATCGTTATAATAATAAATAGATTTCTAATTTATAATAGTTTTGTTTGGAAATGAATTTTTGAAAATAATTTTCAAAAATTTATTGCATCGCCTCTAGTATCTAAAAATTTAAAATTTTTATATTATGGCAGGGACTATTCATAAAGTAAAAAACTTCTCTAAATCCAAACTTTCTTTTTCTACGCCCCATCTTTTGCAGATGCAAAGGGAAACATGGGAGGATTTTTGGCAGGTTAGAGTAAAAGAGCTTCTTTCGGAAATTTCTCCAATTATAGACTACACCGAAAAAGAATTTGAGCTTTGGTTTTTGGATTATAAATTAGGTAAGCCAAACTATAAAAACGGCTTGGAAGCAAAAAGAAATAACGATAGCTTGGAAGCCGCTTTGAGAGTTAAAGTTAGATTAGTTAATCGCAGAACTAAAGAAGTAAAGGAGCAGGAAGTTTTTATGGCCGATTTTCCTTTAATGACAGAAAACGGAACTTTTGTTGTAAATGGAGTAGAAAGAGTTGTTGTTTCACAGCTTATTAGATCGCCTGGTGCATTTTTTACGTCACGGTCTTTGCGAGGAAAAAATTATTTTGGTGCAAAAATTATTCCAAACCGAGGAGCTTGGTTAGAATTTGAGACAGAGGAGTCTGGTTTTATAGGAGTAAAAATTAACCGTAAAAGAAAAGTGCCAGCAACCACTTTGCTTTTGGCTTTAGGGCTAGACACTTTAGAAAAAGTTGAAAAAGAATTTAAAGATGTAGATAAAGGAGAAATACAATATATTAAGGAAACTTTAAAAAGAGATACCTGCAAAGACCAAAAAGAAGCCTTGATTGAAGTTTACAGAAGATTAAGACCGGGAGACTTAGTTACCGCAGACACTGCAGAGGACTTGATTTTTAATATGTTTTTTAATTTTGACAGGTATGATTTATCGAAAGTTGGCAGATGGAAAACATGGCAAAGACTACCAAATTTGGCTCCTGCCAAAAAAGACTTACCTGCGCAGACAGGTAAGGATATTTCAAAAGACGATAGAATTTTAAAATTAGCCGATATTATAGAGGTTGTAAAAGAAGTTATCAGATTGAACAATGACCCCGATGCAAAAGCCGACCAAGTTGATCATTTAGGTAACAGGAGAGTGAGAACATTGTCTGAGCTTTTACAAAACAGATTAAGAGTAGGAATGATGAGAATGGAAAGAATCATTAAAGACAAAATGTCTACCTTAGACCCTGCGACTATAACTCCAATTCAGCTTATAAATCCAAGGCCATTAATGGCGGTTGTCAAAGAATTTTATACTTCTTCTCAATTTTCTCAATTTATGGACAACGAGAATCCTTTGGCAGAATTAGAACATAAAAGAAGATTAACTACCACTGGGCCAGGCGGATTAACGAGAGAGAGAGCTGGTTTTGAAGTTAGAGATGTACAGCCGTCTCATTATGGAAGAATTTGTCCTATTGAAACACCAGAAGGGCCTAATGTTGGATTAGTGGGTCATTTGGCTTCTTTTGCCCGCGTTAACCCATACGGATTTATTGAGACCCCCTATTTTAAAGTAAAAAACGGAAGAATAACCGATGAAGTTCACTACCTTTCAGCACAAGAAGAAGAAAAGTTTATTATTATTACTGCTTCGGTTCCATTAGATGATCAGGGTAAAATACTGCCTGAAGTTCCGCCAGACAAAGTTGAAGCAAGGGTAAAAGGCGAGCCCGAGGAAACTGAAATTTCTAAAGTAGACTATGCAGATGTTTCTTCAAAGCAATTTATTTCTGTTGCGGCTTCTTTGATCCCATTTTTACAAAATGACGATGCCTCAAGAGCTCTAATGGGATCTAATATGCAGCGCCAATCAGTTCCTTTGTTAATGCCCGAAGCTCCATTAGTTGGAACCGGTGTCGAAAGAAATGTTGCTCGTGATTCGGGGCAAGTGGTATTAGCAAAATATCCGGGTGTTATTAAAGAAGTAGATTCTCAACATATTAAGGTTTTGTATGACCAGGGATCTAAAAAAGTTGAGGAAAATTATGAGCTTCAGACATTTATAAGAACTAACCAATATTCTTGTTTTCATCAAAG
>CAYHHX010000055.1:0-2491 GCA_964356545.1 uncultured Candidatus Saccharibacteria bacterium
TATATTCCTACTAATGTTATTTCAATTACAGACGGCCAAATTTATTTGGAATCAGACTTATTTTATCAAGGAATGAGGCCTGCTGTTAATATTGGCCTTTCTGTTTCTCGCGTTGGGTCAATGGCTCAAACAAAAGCAATGAAAAAAGTGGCAGGAAAATTAAGATTAGAATTAGCCCAGTTTAGAGAACTGCAAACATTTGTTCAATTTGCTTCCGATGTTGACCAAACTACTAAGGATAGAATTAATAAAGGCAGAATTATTACAGAAATTTTAAAACAGGCTGACTTAGCTCCCATTTCTTTTGAAAAACAAGTTTTAGTTTTGTATGCCGCTTTAAATGATTATTTTGGCAAATTTAAACCAGAAGAAATGCAAGCCATTGAAGCAAAGTTTTTGGAATATGTAAAAGATTTGCATTCAGATTTATTCGATTTAATAAAAGAAAAAAGAGACATAACAGATGAAATTGAAAGTAAAATAAAAGAAGTAATTAGAGAATTTGTTGAGAGTGTAAATTAAAAATGGAATCTCCGCAAAATTTAAAAAAAAGATTAAAAAGCGTAAAAAACATAAAACAAATTACCAAGGCTATGGAGTTGGTTTCGGCTACAAAAATGAGAAAATCCCAGCAGATAGCCCTAGACTCAAGACCATACGCCTTCGCGGCTTTAAATCTTCTAGCGACAGTTTCTAGTCTGGATCAAAAGCTTCCAGAATTATTTACAGTAAGAAAAATTAAGAAAGTTTTATTCGTTTTAGTCGCCTCTGACAAAGGATTGGCCGGCGCATTTAATAGCTCTGTTTTTAAAAAGTTTGAACAGCATATACAAAGAGACAAAGAAAAATATCAGTCAGAAGAAAAATTTTTTGTGGCCATCGGAGAAAAATCAGCAAATTACCTTTCAAAAAAAGGCGTTAATATTGTAAAAAAGTTTGCGCAGATTGGAGATTATACAACTCCCTTGCAAGTGGAGCCATTAATTGATTTTATAGCAGAAGGATATTTAGAAAAAAAATGGGATAGGGTTGTTATTTTTTCAACACATTTTAGGTCGGCCTTAAAACAAGAACCGCATGTTAGAAGAATTTTACCAATTGATTTTGACCACATAAGAGAAACGGTAGAAGAGATTATTCCAGAACGTGGAAAGTTTGCCGATTTAATAAAAGAACATAGTATTAATTTTGTTCCAGATAAGAAAAAATTAAAAGAATATTTAATAGAACCGTCGCCAGAAAAAGTTTTGACAAAACTGGCAAAACATTTATTTTTTATGCAGGTTTACCATTTGATTTTAGAAGCAAACGCTTCAGAGCACTCAGCTAGAAGATTGGCAATGAAAACAGCTTCAGATAATGCATCGGATTTGGCTGGTGTTTTGAACTTACAATATAATAAATCGCGTCAGTCAGCAATTACAAAAGAAATAACCGAAATTATTGCCGGCACCGAAGCGCTATCATAAAAATACAAAAATAAAAATATTATGCAAAAAGGAAAAATTATACAAATTATAGGACCAGTGGTAGACGTAGAATTTGGAGAAGAAGGTCAACTCCCTGCAATTTTTAATGCATTAAAAGTTAAAGGGCCTAAAGGAGAGGTTATTTTAGAAGTTGTCAAACATTTGGATTTAACAAAAGTAAAAACAATTTCTTTACAATCAACAGATGGTTTAAGCCGTGGGCTAGAAGTGCAAGATACTGGAGACCAGATTTTAGTACCAGTAGGAGCTGAAGTTTTAGGTAACATTTTTAATGTTATAGGTCAAACATTAAATAAAACAGAAAAGAAATTTAAAAAGTTTTTACCAATTCATCGTCCTTCGCCTCCGTTTACAGACCAAGTAACAAAAACAGAAGTATTTGAAACTGGTATAAAAGTTATTGATTTATTGGCCCCCTTTATTAAAGGAGGAAAGGTTGGGCTTTTTGGTGGAGCTGGAGTAGGTAAAACAGTTTTATTAATGGAGTTAATAAGAAATGTTGCAGAGGAATCTGGAGGAGTTTCTGTTTTTGCTGGAGTTGGTGAAAGAACAAGAGAGGGTAATGACTTATATAAAGAAATGACAGAATCTGGAGTTATAAATAAAACTGCTTTAGTTTTTGGCCAAATGAATGAAGTGCCAGGAGCCAGAGCCCGTGTGGCTTTGTCGGCTTTAACAATGGCAGAATATTTTAGAGACGAAGAAAAGAAAAATGTTTTACTTTTTATAGATAATATTTTTAGATTTTCTCAAGCAGGGTCTGAAGTTTCAACTTTATTAGGAAGAATGCCTTCTGCGGTAGGGTATCAACCTACATTGGCAGAAGAAATGGCGGAATTACAAGAGAGAATCACATCTACTAAAAACGGATCTATTACATCGGTTCAGGCAATTTATGTGCCAGCCGACGATATTACTGACCCGGCCCCTGCAACTACTTTTTCTCATTTAGATTCTACAATTGTTTTATCAAGAGCGCTAACAGAAATTGGAATTTATCC
>CAYHHX010000056.1:0-2470 GCA_964356545.1 uncultured Candidatus Saccharibacteria bacterium
TGCCTTTTTCAATTTGAATTTCTATGTCAAGTTCTGTTTTTTTATCTGTTATTGTTGCAATGTGAATATCTGGGTTAACAAGTTTTACTTGTGGAGAAAGCTTAAAATCAGATCCCTTAACATTTTTTTCTCCTTTAATTAATAATTGAATTCTTTGTGAATCGCCTTCGTAAATTTTAAATCTTAAATTTTTTAAATTTAAAATCACCATTATAGTATCTTCCAAAATTCCTGCGATTGTAGAAAATTCATGTGTAGCTCCTTTTATTTTTACTTCTGTTACAGCAACTCCAGGCAAAGATGATAATAAAACTCTTCTTAAAGAATTACCAATAGTAGTACCATAGCCAGGATATAGCCCTTCTATTTCAAAACGAACTTGATTTTTATTTTTTTGAATTATCTTTATAGGTAATGGAAGAGGAATCATAATTATTATTTATTATTTATTATTTTATATACTTTTAATATGAAATATTTTTATCGTAATAAGCAATATTATCTTGAATAAAACTCGAAAATCAAAGAAATCTCTGCTGGAGGATTTACTTCTTTTAAAGAAGGTTCTCCAATGGTTTTTCCCTCAAATTTATCTTTATTTAAACTTAACCACAAAGGAATTTCTTTCTTTTTTAATAAAGCCGCTAAATCCTTAAAAACTGGTTTTGATTTTTTAGATTCTTTAATAGTAATAATATCTCC
Source organism: uncultured Candidatus Saccharibacteria bacterium (assembly GCA_964356545.1). Classification (GTDB taxonomy): domain Bacteria; phylum Patescibacteriota; class Minisyncoccia; order Minisyncoccales; family Staskawiczbacteraceae; genus JACPYG01. The sequence goes on from CAYHHX010000056.1 coordinate 703, forward strand.
TTTTTTTAATTCAAAAGATGGAATATTGACAGGTTTGCCATTTACTAAAAAAATTCCATGTGAGACAAGCTGTCTTGCATGTGCACGCGATAAAGCAAAGCCCAAGCGAAACACAACATTATCTAATCTTTTTTCTATTCTTCTAATGAGTTCATTGGCCACATCTTCAACCTTACCCATTCTTAATAGAGTTGCTTTTACATATTTTTTAAATTGGCGCTCTGAAAGACCGTACCACCTTTTAAGTATTTGTTTTTCTTGCAATGATTTCTTATACTCTGAAGCGGTCCCACCTCTTCTCTTTTTTTGAGACCCCGCTTGAGATCCTGATGGACTAGTCTGTTTTGCTATTGGCATATAATTATGATGGAATATTTATCAGTTAAATAATTTATTACACTCTTCTTACTTTTTTTGGTCTGCATCCATTATGAGGAATTGGCGTTACGTCTTTAATAGAAATAATATTTAATCCCTGAGCAACTAAAGCTCTTACAGCCGATTCTCTGCCAGCCCCTATTCCTTTTACAAAAATACTAATTTTTTCTATACCTATTTTTTTACAAATATTAGATATTGCCTCTGCCACTCTAGATGCGGCAAAAGAAGTAGCTTTTTTTGTTCCCTTAAAACCAACTGATCCAGCCGACTTCCAAGCCAAAACCTGACCCTTAGCATTAGTGAGAGTTATTAGGGTATTATTATAAGAAGAAGATATATATACATTTCCTTGGAGAACTCTTTCTACTGATAGCTTTACTTTTACCTCTTTTTTAAGAGTGCCATCAATTTTTTCTTTCTCTTTTATTAATTCTTCTTGATCAACTTGGATAATATGTTTTTTCCCCATATTTTTTTGGTTTTATTTAAGTTGCTGTTGCCGCTGGCTTTCTACCAGATCCTATTGTTTTTCTTACATTGCCCCTTACAGTCCTATTGTTAGTTTTTGTCCTTTGGCCTCTTGTGGGTAACCCTTTAGCATGACGCGATCCCCTAAAAGATCCGACATCTTTTAATCTTTTAATATTTATCATGACCTGCCTTCTTAAATCTCCTTCAATTTTATGATTTTTTTCAATAATATCTTTTAGAATATTAACTTCTTCTGGAGTTAAATCTTGAGACCGTTTATTTATATCAATCTTTGCTATCTCTAAAATTTCTACACTTAAAGACCTACCTATTCCATAAATATAAGTTAAAGCTATTTCTATTCTTTTGTTTTCAGGAATACTTATTCCAGCAATTCTTGGCATTTTGTATATTATTTTTACTATCCTTGTCTTTGTTTATGTTTTGGATTTTTTTTACAAATAACATAAATACGACCCTCTCTTTTAACGATTTGACAATCTTTACAAATTTTTTTAACCGATGGTCTCACTTTCATGATGTTGTGAGCAAAGCGAATAATATCATGAACCCCGCCCCATAAGCTATTATTATAATTCAAATAGCTAAGATGGCGGGGTAAAAATCGCTAATACTCTTTTTATTTTAGCCTATAAACTATTCTGCCCTTACTATCGTCATAAGGACTCATCTCTAATGTCACCTTGTCTCCGGGTAAAATAGTAATTCTATTGAGTCTCATCTTACCAGATAAAAAACCCGTTATTTCTTTTCCATCGTCTAATACTACCTTAAAAAAGGCATTTGGTAAAGCCTCTACCACCCTGCCATCTATTCTTATGACCTTTTTTGAATCCTTATTATCTTCGTTTTTAACCATTAGTGAGATACTAACAAATTAGTTTGTTTTAGTCAA
>CAYHHX010000057.1:0-2424 GCA_964356545.1 uncultured Candidatus Saccharibacteria bacterium
ATAAATCTTTAAAAACCGTAAAAAGTCCTTGCACCGCTTTTATTGTAATCTCGCCAGTATAAAGTGTTCCCTTAATTGGCGCCTGGTACCAAGGATATTTTTTAATAAGAGTGCCCATTCTCTCAAGGCCTACCCCTAATGCTCCCTGGCCTTGTGGCGACAAAACTCTAGGTATCAATAAAGTTTCAATAGTTTTACCTTGCCTTTGGATTACTAAAGTTATTTGTTTACCGACATTTTCTTTTGCAAAATCTTGGACATCCTTTATTTTATTAATTTTTACTTCTGTATCTTTTAATTTAAAATTCAAAAGTACATCCCCGGCTTCCAATCCTGCAGATTTTGCCGGAGAATCATCTGCAATTAAAATAACCTGAACTCTTGTATTTGTTAAACTAGCAACATCTTGATCGCCAACAGGAATATCGGCTCCTATGGCAAAAACAATAGAAAAAAGAATTATAGAGGCAATCCAGAAAGCAGCCACTCCTCCTATGACAATAAGGACTCTTTTCCAAATAGCTAAATTTGAAAAACTTCTGTAATCATCTACATCGCCCTCTTCTCCATATATTTTTACAAAAGCTCCTAAGGGTAAAAGATTTATAGAATAAAGTGTTTCGCCAAATTTTTTACCAAAAATTCTTGGCGGATAACCTATGCCAAATTCTTCAACTTTTACTCCAAATTTTTTAGCTATAATAAAATGTCCAAATTCATGGATAATCATTAAGGCAATCAAACTAAGAAAAGCAACTATTAAGGTTAAAATAACAGATATCATATTATTAGAATTATTATTAATTATATTAATTCTTTCTTCTTTCTTTCTATTAAATTCTTTATTTTTTCTGTGTAGTCGTCAATTACTTTTTGAAGCTCATCCTTACCCCTAAATTTATCATCTTCTGATATTTTCTTGTCTTTTTGAGATTGTTGAATTTCATTCCAAGCGTCTTCTCTCCAATGCCTTATTGTTTTTCTTGTTTGCTCCGCTTTTTCATTTAATGTTTTTACAAGCACCTGCCTATATTCTTCTGTTAAAAGAGGTAAATTTAAACGTATAATATCTTTATCAACAATGGCCGACATGCCAAGCCCAGAAAGTGAAATTGCTTTTTCTATAGGCTCAATATATGAAATATCCCATGGCTGTATTACTATTTGGTTTGACTGGGGGCTTGAAATGGCTCCCAACTGTTTTAAAGCAAATTTTGACCCGAAAGCATCTACTGTTATGTCTTCAACTAAAGATGGAGTGGCCCTTCCAGTATGTAGCTTGGCTACTTCTGTTTCTAAAAATTTAAAAGATTTATCAAGCTCTGGTTTAATTTTATCAATAGATTCTTTATATGTACTCATATGTTTATATTTCCATTAATAATACCTCAAGCGCCAGTTTTGAATTAATATTACTAACTGCCGCTTGCATGTATAATGTTTCTATTAATGTTATAACTTTTCTTAATTTTTCTAAAGTATATCTTTCAGTTAGGCTTGTAGTAGGATTATTCGCCGATTGGTTTTTTATAACACCGATTTTTTCCAGCATAGTATTTCTAAAATATCTTTGAAGTATTTTTAAAATGGTATTAAAATTATCTTCTTCTAAATTAACTTTTTTGGCGTGTTGGAATTTTACTGCCAATTCAGAATTAATAATACCTAATAGTTCCTGTAAAGTGTCCTGCTCTTCTTTCGACTGTGCGTATTTTTGGGCAGTGGAAAATACAACCGTTTGGCACCGTGAAAAAATCGTTGGTAATAATAGTTCCGAGTTTTTGGTAATTAATATAATAATGGTTTTTCCTTTCGGTTCTTCAAGAGTTTTTAAAAAACAGCTTTGGGCTTCTTGATTCATTAGTTCTGCATTATCTATTATCACCGTTTTATAACCGCCGTAATAGGATGTATAGCTTAAAAAATTATTAACTTGGCGTATCTGTGATACATCAATTTCCATCATATCTTTTTCGTTTTTTACTGACGACTCACTGTAGGCCGATTTTACCACCAACAAATCAGGGTACATTTCTTTTTCAATCATCTTACAATTTTGGCATTGCTCTAAGGTTTTTCCTTTCATACTACAAGTCTCACTATCTTCTGATTTGTAGTATAGGCAGTTTATGAGCTTTGTAAATTCTTTTGCCAAATTTTTCTTCCCTATTTTTTCTTCTCCAGAAAATAAATAAGCATGAGCCAATTGGCCTAATCCAAATTTTTTACTTAAAAAATCCCATTGTTTTTTGTGCCCAACTAACATAAATTTAAAATTTTTGAAATAATAAGGATATTTTTCAATTCGGGCTGGCCGTGGGTTTGGCGGACGTTGAAAAATATCATTATTATTCCAAGATAATTCTAAGTTACTTTTTTGACATAACAACTTTTTTATATTCATCAAGATGCTCTAAAACTATT
>CAYHHX010000058.1:0-2344 GCA_964356545.1 uncultured Candidatus Saccharibacteria bacterium
TGCTCCACTTCGTATGCCCCAATGTGTTGAGTAATACCCCCTGATTCCTTTGAGATAATTTTAAAATCTTTGACAGCCTCTAAAAGCGAAGATTTGCCATGGTCAACATGCCCTAAAACAACCACTACTGGTGGTCTTTGTTGCCTCGCCGGTTTGGTTATAGCCAAGGGTTTATTTTCTTTTTTCTTGTCTATTTTTTTCTTTATTACTTTTTCTTTCTTTTCTTTTTTCATATTGCCATAGCTCTTTTTAACGCTTCTTTTTCTTCGTTAGACAACGAATATTCCGAATTACCATTTTGAATAGCTTTTGCATAAACTCTATTGCCATCTTTAATAAAAAGACTAGAAATTACGAAACCATTATTCTGCTTGTCTAATAAGGCTATAACAAAGCTTTGATTGCCCCCCAAGCTGTCAAATGGATTAAATCTAATAACCCCTATTTTTTGAAAAGTTTTTTCTGAAACACTTTCTAGGCTTTTAATCCTGTCGATAATTTTATTTATTATTTCTTCTTGGTTCTTAGCTTTATCAATTTGCTTAAACAAAACCTCTTTTAAGTCTTTTATCTTACCTTTTTCTAATAACAGGTCAAACTTTTTATTTGTTTTATAAAAATAAGAAATCAAAAAAGCGTTCAAAACAGCCAAAACCAATATCACAACCCCAAATATTATTAATAAAATAATAAGCGTCTCCATAATTAATTACTAAAAAAGTATGTGTCCATTATAACCTAATTTTCTAAAATCTTCAACGACTCATTTTGTCAAATGAGCCGTTTTAAAATACATAAATAAGTGAGCTTCTTTAAACGAAGCTGGCGCATACCACGGTAGTTTTATAATCTTTTGTAAAGTAAAATTATTATGTTCAAAAGCTTGGATATTTTGTGTTCTTGAATAGGGCTTACAAGCATACAATTTACAAACTAATTCTCCCCAAAGCGTATCCCTTACTGGAGAATTCAAAAAGTATCCTCCAGAAATTAGAAAACGGGATAAATTTTTCAGAGTTTTTTCTTGTGGCACATATTCTAATACCCCCGATGTTATTATTAAATTAAATTTTTCATCACCTATTTCTTTGAGGGCACTTTGTATATCAGCAGTAAACAAATGCACTCTATTGTTGTATTTATTTTTTAACGCCTTTTCTTTTAAATGCCCTACTAATTTATCGCTAAAGTCAAAAGAAGTAACACGAGCGTTTTTATATTTTTTTAAGATGGCAAGTGAATATAGGCCAATACCACAACCTGCATCTAAAACCGTAATAGAGCTTTCTTTGGTAAAGGGTAATTGTGAAATAAAATAATCTACTGATTTTTTATATCCAATAAAATATAGACACAAGTCGTATAAAGGAGCTATTAGTCCTATGAATGAATATATTTTTTTAGATTTCATAGTAATTCTTGGCGGAGGGTGCAGGACTCGAACCTGCAAGGGGATTTCTCCCTCTGGTTTTCGAAACCAGTGCCTTACCATTAGACTAACCCTCCATGGAGCGCAGGACTAGAACTATCATCAATTGAGCGGCGACAATTTGGCTTATATTCAAGGCGCGAGGAGCGAACCTAATGCCTTGGCGCATTGTGAGCGACGAGCAACGCAGAAGATAAGCCAAATTACCCCGCCCGCAGGGAAACCAAAAAATGGCTGATTTCTTCGTTACGCCTCCTCGGCGTAGCGCATGGGCTACGCCTCGTCGGCAAGCCTTGAAATCATCTCATTTTTTGGTTTCTCAAGCTGATGATAGTTCTAATCCTGTGCTCCTAAATAATCTTAACACATTATTTTAAAAAAAATACGGCAAGCAGCCGTATTTTTAATTTTTATTTTAAGTTTATTTAGACTACTACTTGACCAAATTCATCTTTCTTTAATATAATCTTGTGCCAATCATTAAAATCGTAAATATCATGAGCCATTATTCCAAGAACAGTACCCGCAAAAAAACTAGGAAGATAAAACCAATCAATTATCCAAACAATAGCCAAAAACATAGCTCCCATAATCCAGTGATGAAAATGGATTTTCCACTTTCCGCAATCTATAAAAATAAGGTCGACTTTACCGGTTTCTACAAACTTTTTATAAAACAACTTACATCCGATATAGCCAACAATTATTCCCAACGCTAACAAAGAGGAATAGTAAAAAGATGTGCCTAATACTACGGCCGGAAGAACTCTTTTTACATTCGTTTTTTTATTTTCGGGCATATATTTATACTTAATTTAAGCCCTTTTTGTCCTTGTAAAGAGGATAAAAAGAGGGCAATTTAGCTTATTTACACCTGTATTAAGTATAGCAAAAACAAGGCACTATGTCCAGCCC
>CAYHHX010000059.1:0-2140 GCA_964356545.1 uncultured Candidatus Saccharibacteria bacterium
GAGAAGGTGGAACGGAAGTTACTTTATATATTCTTAAAAAGAAACTTAAACCGATAATAAAGATTAAAAAAAGTTTATTTTTCATAGATTAATTATGCACTTTTTATCGGGACTCGTCTCGTACCCATAGAGTACAACGTTTTTGTTTATTCCTTTAATTTCAAAAAGTTTTGTTAAATTATGTTCTTTAATCTGTTGGCCGGAAAAGGCTAAACCATCTCCTACTAAAATTGTTTTTGGACTACATCTATCTTTTTTCCAATCGACAGATCTTGCTTCAATATTATCAACAACATAAAACTCTTGACTGTTAACTTGGCTACTATAATATGGTGTAGTAAGTTGGCTCTTAAGAAAAGTTTGCAATTTTTTAGAATTATATTTTCTAAAATAGGCAACCCTTAACCCTGCCGCAGAATCTCTGGTTGAATCCAAAACAATATTATATCCATCATATTTACCTAATTCGCGGGACAGTTCAAAATAAGTATTTCCTGCATTTTCCGTAGTTTCGTGCTGAAAAAAAATAAAATATGAAACATAAAAACTCCCTAGAGAATAAATAATCAATGTCAAAAATGCTAACCATTTAATTGTTTTTTGTTTTATTATTTCCCATATCCCTAAAATTCCCATTGAAACAATGAGTGAAAGCAACCAGAAAAATTCTAAAGCTCTAAGCGGGTAAAAAATGTCTCCTGTTAAAGAAACCGGTACTAAAGATATCAGAGTAAATAACCCTATGAATTTAATTAATTTCTTGTCGATAAATTTACTAAAAAAATATAGACCAGCCAAAAAAGGAAAGAAAAACCAATCATAAAATACACTTAAGCCCGGAGACACGCGGGCTAGGCCGTTACCGGTATCACTAAATAAATATTTCGGTGAAAAGTAAGTTATAAAATGTTTACCAAATTCTAAAAGGAAAAAATTGTTTCCGGATGAACTAACTTGATTAAATCTTGAGAAAAAAGCGCCGGATGCAATAGTTACCACATGTGGCATTAGAGTAAGGCCAAACATCAAAAGTCCATAAACCACCCATTTTTTGTATTTCAAATAGTAAGAACGAAAATAAACCAGAAAAACCGAAAAAAATATTACACTGATTAAACGTTCGGAATAATAAGCATGGGTAGAAATACCCAAGAATAGAGTAGCAGGTAATATATATTTTATTTTTTTAAGAGATAGAAGTAAAAAATAAAGAGCTAGCAAGAAAAAGAAAAGACCCAAATTTCCCTCAACCACTCTTCTACTGAAATGAATCGACCAAGGTGAAATTGCCACAACAAAAGCAGATAAAAGAGCTAAATTATATCGATACTTCAACTTAACAAGACTATTTACAATTAAATAAGTAACTATAACAGTTAAAACTCCAAATAAGGCCGATGTTGAACGGGCAGCAAAAATTGTGTTTCCAAATAATAAAATCGGAATTGTTGTTAGATACGTATAAACTGTTGGTTGATAAGATCCAAAAGATCGAGATAGTATTGGTAAAAATTGCCCATAACGATCACGAGCTGAGGTTAAAATTGAAAATGAATTATATGCTTGTGAAGCTTCATCTTGATGAAAGCCCAATGGAACTTCCCCAAGTTTATAAAAACGTAAAACAAACGCCAAAATCACAATCAGTATGAAAAATTTACCACGCAGTGGCAAACTATGCTTTAGACGAAGTCGCAAGCTTTGCTTATTCTTCATTAAATTTCTTAAAACCAAAATAGAATAAAGACATATAAAGTGGAAGAAAGACAAAAGCACTACCTAAATCACCAAAGAAAACAGAGTTAAATTTCATTTGAGCAGGGTAAATTTTGTTAAAATAGATTACCCCAAATCTGTTTTTATAAATTTTTTCTAAACCTTCTCCGAGATATTCCTGGCGAGTTATGGTTCTATCTACCTCAAGCGGTGTAGGAACATAGATATTGGGATCAAAGATATTTCTAAATGAAAAGGCCATTAAAATAATAAATATCAGTAATAATTTATTTTTCATAGATAAGGGTGTTCTTATCCGTGACAATACTTTTTACGTTATCGGTAATTATCACATTGTCATATATTTTTGGGTACTTACCGTACTGGGCAATAACCAAATTGGGATTAAGTTTTGCGTAAACAG
>CAYHHX010000060.1:0-2056 GCA_964356545.1 uncultured Candidatus Saccharibacteria bacterium
ATGCTCCTATGTTTTTAGTAGTAGCTTCGTAAATTGATAATACTTCTTTTACTCGATCTATGTCTATTTTGTAATCTGGATCATAAACTATAGAGTTTCTAACTTCATGCGCCGATAAAATTTCATCTAAATTGGGCAATACAATCTTCCCTGCATTATTGACTAACTCTTCAAAGTTTTTACCAGTAAATCCCCTATCTTCTAACATCTCGTTTAAAAAATCATCCGCCTCTATTAAAGCAAGTTTGTATTCTGACTCGGCACCATTTTCTATTCTTTTTTTAATTTTTTTCCAGCGATTAGCAATCTCTCTAATGCCGTAAGCTTGGTATGAAATAAATTCTGTAATATCTTCAAGAAACTTATATTTCAGATAGCTGGAATTTGCCATAAAATAAACAATGGCCGATAAAAAAAATATTGTAAAAAAAATAAAAATCAGCTTTACGGGAAAAAGCATATCTTGCAAGACAGGAGATGAAATGAAATAAATGAAATCTTTTATACCAAATAAATTATAGATAGATTCCCAAGTCATATTTATTTATTGTAGCATTTTTTCAATAAAAGATGCTACACTCAAAATCTTGTTTTCTTGGAAATAATTACCGATTATCTGAAGACCTACAGGTAAATTACCAATTTTACCGATCGGCAAAGAAATCGCTGGAACGCCTGCTAATTTAACAGGGCAAGTGTAAACATCCATTAAATACATTGAAAGCGGATCATTCGTCTTTTCACCTATCTTAAAAGCAGGAATAGGAGAAACTGGACTAAAAATTAAATCTACTTCTTTAAAAGCACTTATAAAATCTTCTTTGATTAAATTTCTAATTTCTTGGGCTTTTTTATAATAAGCATCATAATAACCACTCGAAAGAACATGGGTTCCTACTAAAATTCTTCTCTTGGGTTCAGCTCCAAAACCTTCTCCCCTACTTTTTAGATAAACTTCTAATAAATCTTTTGACGATTGCTTACTAAGTCCATATTTTATACCGTCAAATCTAGCCAAGTTTGTCGAAGCTTCAGACGGCACAATGATATAGTAACAAGCAATAGCATATTCTGTATTAGGCAAACTAATTTCTATAATTTTTGCTCCGTTTTCTTCTGATTTTTTAATTACATTTTTTATAATTTTTTTAACTTCAGGATCTATATCTTTGGTAAAATATTCCTTGGGAATCCCTATTTTTAATCCTTTAATTTTAATATCTGATTTTTCAAAATTATAATCTTTACTTGTTGCGTCTAATTGATCTTTTCCTGCAATTGCTTCAAAAATAATTTTTGTATCCTCAACTGTTTTGGCCATAGGACCTATTTGATCTAAAGAAGAGGCCATAGCAATTAATCCAAATCGAGAAACTGCTCCATAAGTTGGATTTAATCCCACAACTCCACAAAAAGAAGCGGGCAATCTAATAGAACCACCTGTATCAGATCCAAGTGAATAACAAGCTTCTTCTGCAGCCACAGATGCTGCAGACCCGCCAGAGCTTCCACCAGCAACGCGAGTTAAGTCATGAGGATTTTTTGTAATTTTGAAAGCAGAATTTTCGGTAGAAACTCCCATAGCGAATTCATCTAAATTTGTTTTTCCTAAAATTACAGCTCCATTTTCTTTCAGTTTTCTAATTACCGTTGCATCATAAGGAGCAATATAATTTTCTAAAACTTTAGACCCCGCTGTGCATTTTTCGCCTTCCACTAAAATATTATCTTTCACAGCACAAGGAATGCCACACAAAAGCGGAAAATTTTTGCCAGACCCTTCGGCTCCGCTCAGGGCAAGTGAAATTATATTATCCGCTTTTTCTGCTTGTGATAATGCTAATTCTTCAGTGATATTTAGGTAAGCTCCTATTTTTTTATCATTTTTTTTAATTTTTGATAAATAGGCTTTTGTAAGTTCTGTACTAGAAAAATCTTTTTTCTTTAATCCCAGATGAATATCTTGAATTGTTAGTTCTAAAAGATTCATGCTTAAAGTATAGTTTTTACTTTAATATAGTCATCTTCTTTATTGGGAAATGCCTCAATTATTTTT
>CAYHHX010000061.1:0-1976 GCA_964356545.1 uncultured Candidatus Saccharibacteria bacterium
GCCCCAACTTTAATTACGCCTACTCCGCCAGAAAGTTTAGCCAATCTTTCTTGAAGTTTTTCTTTATCAAAATCAGACGATGATTCTTTTATTTCTATTTTTAATTGAGATATTCTCGTTTCAATTTTTGTTTTTTCTCCTTTGCCTTCAATAATAGTTGTATTTTCTTTAGTAGAAATTACTCTCCTGGCTCTTCCCAGCATTTCCAACTCAATATTTTCTAACTTCATCCCCTTTTCTTCAGAAATTACCTCGCCACCGGTAACACAAGCTATATCGTCTAACATTTCTTTTTTCCTGTCGCCAAACCCAGGAGACTTAACCGCCAAAGCGTTAAAGATTCCGCGAAGCTTATTTACAATCAATGTTGTTAGGGCGTCGCCTTCTACTTCATCGGCAATAATTACTAATTCTTTTTTTCCAGTTTTAACTATTTTCTCTAAAATTGGTAAAAATTCCTGCAGAGACGAAATCTTTTTATCGGTTATTAAAATATATGGGTCTTCTAAAACTGATTCCATTTTTTCATTATTTGAAATCATATATGGAGAAATATATCCCCTATCAAATTGAAGGCCTTTTACAATTTCTTTCGACAAGCCAAAAGTTTTTGACTCTTCAACGGTAATTACTCCGTCTTTACCAACTTCTTCCATGACCTCGGCAATTAAGTTGCCAATTTCTGAGTCTTGAGCTGAAATAGTTGCCACTTGCGATATTTCTTCGTGAGTACTAATTGCCTTTGAGGCCTCTTTTAGGGCAGATAATATTGCATCTTTTGCTTTTATAATCCCTTTTCTTAAGGCTTGAGGATTAGCCCCGGCGGCAACATTTTTTAAACCTTCACTTGCAATTGCCTGACAAAGCAATACAGCCGAAGTTGTGCCGTCTCCTGCTATATCGTTTGTTTTTGATGCCACTTCTTTTATAATTTCGGCTCCAATGTTTTCAATTTTGTCTTCTAACTCAATTTCTTTAGCAATAGAAACTCCGTCGTTAGTTATTGTAGGGCTTCCGAAACTAGAACCCAAAACAACATTTCTGCCTTTTGGCCCCAATGTTACCTTTACAGCATTAGCAACTTTATCTAAACCTTGTTTTAAAATTCTTCGCGCGTCCTCTTTATATTTTATTTGTTTTGCCATAGTATTTAAAATTAAGTATTAAGTTAAGCGAAGCATTTAGTTTTCGAAGTAGTTTTCGCAGGCAGTTTAGCACGGTTCTCGCGCAGCGAGATAAACTGCCGAGAACGCAGGCCACAAAATTTCGCTGGAAATTTTGATGGCCGGTACTTTGAAAACTAATGCGGAGCGTGAATTATTCTATAATAGCCAGAATATCTTCTTCTTTCGCGATTAAATATTCTTTACCATCAACCTTTATTTCGCTTGGACCGTATTTTTGAAATAAAACCTTGTCTCCCGGTTTTACTGAAAGAGGAATTATTTTTCCTTCATCTGTTTTTTTACCAGGCCCCGTGGCAATCACATTGCCTTGTTCTGATTTTTCTTTTGAAACAGTTTCAGGCAAAAAGATACCGGCTTTATTTTTTTCCTCTTCTTTGATTGGTTCTATTAAAATATGGTCTGATAATGGTTTTATATTCATGAAAATTTAATTAATTATAATTTTCTTTCTTATTAATATTATTTATTTTTTAGTATTTATTAGATAATGTAATCTAAATTATTTTATAATCCTTGTCAATGGTTTGTAAAAAAAAGAGAAGAGAATTACATCTCTCTTCTTAATTCAAAAACTATTCTGTATTGCAAATTATTTAGCAATTGAACTCTTATTTAGAAATTTTATTAACTATTAATTGTAAAAGATTTTTAATTCCTTCTCGTCCCTCGAATTCGGTTTTTGCGCCGACAAACTTTTGCCATTCGTTATAAATATCATTATCTTGCGTATCACGAACAGCATTTTCAATTTTTAATCTGTCTTCAAACGAAATCTCGCCTTCTGCCCTT
>CAYHHX010000062.1:0-1858 GCA_964356545.1 uncultured Candidatus Saccharibacteria bacterium
TATGCCCTGTCTTTAAATCTTAAATCTATATATTGGAGATTCTTTCTCTCGTTGGCAGGAATTTCGTTTTTTATTAAAAGATTCATTTTTGCTATTTGTAAATCAATTTCTAAATCTATATTAAAATAAATTTGCCAATTTTCTGATGTTTCTATATTCAATCTAGATGGAGTCAAAATCATAGCCGTTTTAATATCTATTTGAAAATTATCTTTAAGATTCTTTTTAATTTTAGAAATTATGTCTATAATACTTTTTTCAATAACTATTTCTCCCAGAAAAACTTCCTTATCTTCTATAAATTGTCTTATAATAAAAATATTTTCTGGGATTTGCTCTAATATTTTAAAAATTACTCCATTCTCGTCTATGTAAAAACACTTTTTATCATCTGTTTGGCAAAAAACAGCAAAAGAAACTCTCTCTTTTATTTGTAGGTTTATTGTCTGTGGAAACTTTTTAGATACTTTTACACTTTCAATCTGAGGCAACTTGTCTAAAATACTTTTACTGATTATCTTATTTTTAGCTAGAAAAATACTTTTAGAAATGTTTTTATTGATATTATTCCATGCTATATTTTCAATAACTTGGCTCTGAATACTACTATTACCCGAAACAACAATAGAATTTATTTGAATCTTAGGAAAAAATAAAAAAAGATACAAAAATAAAAATATAATTATTGCAAATAAAACAAAAATCCAGAAAATAGGTTTTCTAATTTTTAGGCGCCGAACTTTACTTTTTATGTGATGCCTTCTGTTTTTCATTATATTTACAACCCCCTTTTAACTCTTCTTAATAATTCTATTATATAATTTAACCAATATTTTGAAGAAATAATAAAATCTTGGGTTTTAACGTATTCATATTTTTGGCCTCCAAATCCCATTTTAAATAATGTTGGACCAGAATAAGGATGTTTTGGATTTTTTATAGGGTCAGCATATCCCCAGAAATCATAGATTTTACAATTTCTTAATTTAGCTTCTTTAATAGCCTCCCATTGCAAAAGCGCTGAAACAGGAATTTTATGATACTGGGGCAACGATGCCGCATGATGATAAAATCCAATCCCCGACCAAAAAATTTCAAAGGCGGTAGCAATATATTCGCCTTTATATTTGGCAAAATAAAGGGAAATTATGTTGTCTGGTAAAAATGCCAAAAATTCTTTTTTTAAATAGTATAGTGAAAAGGGTACGAATTTTTGAATTTTCGCCACTGGTGTGTGTAATTTATAAAAAACTTCCAAATCAGCAACACTGGTACTTTTAATAATTTGAATGTCTGGGTTTTTCTGAGCCTGCCTTACTAAGTAACGGGTGGTTTTGCGCATGTTGTCTAGTAATTTTTCTTCAGTTAGTCGAATATCTAATTTCCAGCTTGATTCAGGGTGATAATGCAAAGGTGCCTGGCGAAAACCTAAGTCTTTAAATAATGCTTCGTTTTCTTGTGTGCGTTTTATTATAGGGCTTATTCTTATAAAATCTGCTTTTTCTTCTTTAGCTAGTGGCTTTAAATTTTCAAATAAAAGCTTCATAACGTTTTCTTTGATGCTCTTGGTTTCTGGCTTCATGGCTGGCCCATGTGGTACTAATAAAAAAGACCCTCTTTTTGCAGAAATTTTTATTACTAAGGCTACAGCAATTATTTTGTCTTCACTGAATACGCCAAACCTCCATATTTTATTTCCTAATGAAATATGAAATTCGCCCCAATTCCAAGATTGTAAAAAAGTTTTTTCTTCACATTCTAAAAGAAAATCTTCCCATATTTTCTTGTTTTGTATTTCCTCTATTTCCATCTTTATTATTGTATACCTAGTTTAATAAGTTTAAAACATATCTACCAT
>CAYHHX010000063.1:0-1533 GCA_964356545.1 uncultured Candidatus Saccharibacteria bacterium
TTTATCCAGAAGGTTTTATAACTGGTAACTTTGGCAACTTAACTAAATTGGCCGTGATACGATTTCAAGAAAAGTACACATCTGAAATTTTAGCTCCAGTAGGATTATTAAGAGGGACAGGTTTTGTGGGTGCTCTTACGAGAACCAAAATAAACCAAATTATTAATTAGTAAACCTAAAAGTTAAATGGGAAATAATATTTTTGAAAGTTTAAAGAAAGAATTACCAGATATAAAAAAAGGTATTTTACTCAGCGACCATACCACTTTTAAAATCGGCGGACCGGCCGAATATTTTTTAATAGCTACTAAAGAAAAAGAAATTATGCATGCAATAAAGACTGCCAAAAGATTAAAGATTCCTATTTTTGTGATGGGTGGAGGTAGTAATTTATTGGTTTCAGATAATGTAATTAAAGGATTAGTTGTTAAAAATCAAGTAATAGAGCCTATAGTTTTAATTAAAAATAATATCATTGAAGCTCCGGCTGGAATAGTTTTTGGTAAATTAGTTAATTTTTCAATTAATAAATCTTTAGAAGGGCTTGAATGGGCCGGAGGACTGCCTGGAACATTTGGGGGGGCAATTCGCGGAAACGCTGGTGCATTTGGCGGAGAAATCAAGGATTCAGTTTTAAAAGTAAGAGCATTGGATAATAAGTTTAATTTAAAGAAATTATCTAACGCGCAGTGTAAGTTTGCTTATAGGTCTTCAATGTTCAAACAGGAAAATTGGGTTGTGTTATCTGCATCAGTAAAACTTATAAAAGGAGACAAGAAAAAAATTAAAGAAATTTCCAATTCTCATATTAACTACCGAAGAGAAAAACATCCCTTGGAATATCCAAATGCAGGTAGTATATTTAAGAATGTAGACTTTAAAGAAATTCCCACAAAATTTCAAAAACTTTTTTTAGACAAAGTTAAAAAAGATCCTTTCCCAATTGTGCCGTCTGCTTGGTTTATTATTGGAGCTGGTTTGGTGGGCAAAAAAATAGGTGGAGCGCAGATTTCTGAAAAACACTCAAACTATATTGTAAACTTAGGAGGAGCTAAGGCTCTGGATGTTTTAAAATTAATTGATATAGTTAAACAAAAAGTGAAAAAAAAATATAATATAAAATTAGAAACAGAAATACAATTTATCGGTTTTTAATTATAATTAAGTTTTATAAATATGAGTATAATAATTAAAACAAAAAAAATAGAATTGACGGCAGACCTTCAAGAATTTATTGAAGAAAAAATCGGAGGTCTTAAAAGGTTTACAAAAATTCTTCAAAAAAAAGATAGTTTTAAAAAAGGAAATGACTCTAGGGATTTTTTTGTGGAAATTGAAAGAACAACTAAGCATCATAAGAAGGGTGATATATTTCGCGCAGAGGCTAGAGTTCATTTACCCGGTAAAACATTGGTGGCAATTTCAGAAACGGATGATTTAAAACGAGCTATAGTTGAGGTTAAAGATGAATTACAGCAAGAAATTAAAAAATATAAGTTAAAGGGAACAGAATTAGCAATCAGAAAGCAAAGA